>JAFAJU010000318.1 GCA_019236035.1 Verrucomicrobiota bacterium
GAATCCTGGCCAGGATGTTACTATGCACGTTCTGATCCAACGGACGTGGCTCGTGTCGAAGATCGGACATTTATCTGTTCACTTTCAAAGTACGCCGCCGGGCCTACGAATAATTGGGTCGACCCTTTTGAGATGAGAAAGACGCTCAAACGGCTCTTCAAAGGGTGTATGACCGGGCGAACGATGTATGTCCTCCCATTTTCCATGGGTCCGATTGGCTCACCGATATCCCAGATCGGTGCGCAGCTGACCGATTCTCCCTATGCGGTCGTCAACATGCGGATTATGGCTCGCATCGGGCTGCCGGTTTACAAAGAGATGGATCGAGGCGATAAACGGGTCGTGCCTTGCATGCATTCGGTAGGCGCCCCGCTTGCGCCTGGACAGAAAGATGTTCCATGGCCGTGCAACCAGGAAAAATACATCGTGCATTTCCCGGAGACTCGAGAAATATGGTCCTACGGCTCCGGCTATGGGGGCAATGCCCTGCTTGGAAAGAAATGTTTCGCGCTGCGGATCGCTTCCAATATTGCGCGGGACGAGGGTTGGATGGCCGAGCACATGCTGATTGTCGGTGTCGAAGACCCGCACGGCGAAAAGACTTATGTCGCTGCGGCGTTTCCAAGCGCATGTGGGAAAACGAACTTCGCGATGTTGATCCCTCCAGAACCTTTCGTGGAGAAAGGCTGGAAGATATGGACGATCGGAGATGACATCGCCTGGCTGAAACCCGATCACAACGGTCGGCTTTTCGCGATCAATCCTGAGGCTGGATTTTTTGGCGTGGCGCCAGGGACTTCGGCTAAGACGAACCCGAACGCAATGGCCACTCTGTCAAAGAATACGATCTTTACAAATGTCGCCTTAACTCCAGAGGGAGGGGTATGGTGGGAGGGCATGACGGAAAAAATTCCTTCTCGGCTGATCGATTGGCAGGGCAAGGAATGGAGTCCGGAGATCGCGAAAACGACAGGCGCAAGAGCCGCTCATCCGAACGCCCGGTTTACCGCGCCGGCGTTCCAGTGTCCGACGATCGACCCGGATTGGGAAAAACCTGAAGGCGTGCCAATCAGTGCGCTGATCTTTGGCGGCCGCCGGGCGACGACGATGCCGTTGGTTTTTCAGGCCTTCAATTGGTCAGGCGCAGTTTATATCGGTGCAACGATGGGGTCCGAGATGACCGCAGCGGCAGCGGGCACGATCGGTAAAGTACGGCGCGATCCGATGGCGATGCTGCCGTTCTGCGGATACAACATGGGCGACTATTTCAGACACTGGATTGCGATGCAAAGAAAATTGAGCGAAACGCCTAGGGTTTTTCATGTCAACTGGTTCCGTAAAGATGAGAAGGGCGATTTCCTTTGGCCAGGGTACGGCGAAAATATGCGCATTCTAAAATGGATTGTTGATCGAGCCAGAGGACGCGCGAGGGCCAAGGAGACACCAATAGGCTGGATGCCTCACTATGAAGATCTGGATTGGAGCGGCCTGAATTTTCCGAAAGAGGATTTCGAACAATTGCAAAAGGTTGATCGACTCAGCTGGCGTTCAGAAATCATCGGCCACGAAGAACTCTTTCTAGATTTACACGAAGGCTTGCCCAAAGAAATGCTTTACGAACGAGAATTGTTGATCTGTCGGATGTAGTGACGAACTGTAAAGTGGCTGGCGATATGAATATCGAAATCAGCGGGAAAGTGAGCTCGATCTTGGTGCATAAAGAGACCTCACCCATCTGGTCGATTGGTCCGAATGCGATGGTTTCTGAGGCCATCCGGTTAATGGATGAGAAAAACGTCGGAGCACTACCGGTTGTAGACAATAAAACACTAGTCGGAATTGTTTCCGAGCGCGATTACATTCGAAAAGTCATCGTGAAGGAAAGGTCCTCCAACGATACTCCTGTAAGTGACATAATGACCAAGCAGGTTTTAACGGTCAACCCGAGCAACAGTGTTACAGAGTGTATGCAGATTATGACCGAAAGACGCGTGCGGCATCTTCCTGTTCTGGAAGGAACAAAGCTGATTGGGATTCTTTCGATGCGTGACGTGGTAAACTGGTCAATGTCAGCACAAAAGGCGACCATTGACAATTTGCTACTCGATTACCGCGGGTTATCTCGGTTTCAGAAATTTGGCCGTTCATCGCTGCTGGGTTAGGGGTAGGTGGAAAGTCAAGAGAGTTTAGCAGTGTGGCTTAGTTGCAGCGAACGTGATCGGTGAATAGTGAAAAGTGTTTAGTGGGAGGCGGATGGGACAACACAATGGACTGGTGCGGGACTCTTTAGTGCGCTCACGCCACCACATCCGGCAGGTCAACAATTCTCGCTGTTTTCCCGTCGGGAAGTGGGGGATACCCAATCAGAGCCGCGCGGAAGTCGGCTATCCTAAGCAGCGTCGCCCGCCAATCCGCGATCACCCCGAAATTATCGATAAACCATCGTAGCGATGTCTGTACCTGGGTGAACGCCCCTGCAACCATCATAAGTTCGCCGAAGGTTAGGTTTCCGGCGAAGTAACCCGGTGCTGCCGCGAGTATCGGTGCAATCGTAGCAAACCAGCCGTACCCAGCGGTAACAAAAGTCAGCCGCGCATTCGCGTTGACGATTCTCCACCATACCTGCAGTACATTTCGCAAGTCCGCGAGTAACTTAGGCTTTTGGTGTATCGCGTCCCCGTTGAACTCCGCGATATGCTCGTTGAGGTAAACGAGCGAGAAGCGAAACTCGGCTTCTCGCGCGTAACGGTCTGCGTTAAGCGGGATGAGCGGTTTACCTACTCTCCAACTGAGGAAACTCGCTGCGAAGGCATACAACAAAGCGCACCAGACCATGTACCCTGGGATCGGTAGGCGGTGATGATGCCAGACCAGGCCGAAGTTCTCAGACAGCTTCCAAAGCACGCCGATGAAGGCCCCGAGCAAGAGCGAGGATTGAAAGAGTCCGATGCCGAGGTCGGCACAGAGGTCGGCTAGGTGACGCGCATCTTCGTGAATTCGCTGGTCCGGGTTGGCGCCAATCGCTCCCGCATATGGGAGCCGACAGGCCCGCGGGAGCCATTCATCCAGCAAATCCGCGACGATACCCTTACGAAACTTGAGCTTGATCGCCTGGGTCAGCCAAGCCTGGCCGACGTTAAGCACAAGGAGAATGCTGGCGATGATACAGAACACGCCGAGTTGGACAAGAAAGTCTTCGAAACTCTTCTGTGCGATTGCGTCGTAGAAAGGCCGGTTCCAAGCGTTGAGCCGGAGCTGACCGAACATCGTAATTGCGACCACAACTATAATCAGCAGAACATACGCGAGGGTCTTATTCCGACCCTTTGAGGACCAGAACGCTCGAAGCATTAGCCAAATTTGAGACGCTAGCTTGCCGTCCATCTTTTCTAGACGGGCCGCAAGTCTGCAGTTGCGTGTCATAGTAATCCAAACCAGTCCATGAACAGAAGCTTGTAAGGCCTTAGGACGAGTCGCTCAAGCTGCTAAGGGCATGGCTCCCGCTGTCAGGTCTCCCAGAGCGGAACTCCGACGCGTGAGGTTTCGCACAATCCCTTTGGTCCGGGTCGCGGCGCTATCCCGAAAGTGGGTAGGCGATTCGCCGGTTAACTGTCGGAACCGCCGGTTAAAATGGGTCAAAGAGTGGAAACCAACAGAGTATGCAATCTCACTGACACGAAGGTGAGGATTTAGCAGGAGAGTCTTAGCCCGTTCCACTCGGGTCCGCGACAGATATTCGGTGAAGGTCAGACCCGTTGCCTTCTTGAACATTTTGCAAAAGTAGAAGGTACTTACATAGAGTGCGCGCGCAATATCATCAAGGCTGATCGGATCGGCGCTGTGGCCCCCGATATAAGCTTTTGCCCGACGGATCATCGGCGCCTCGGCTTCGGCGTCCTGGATCATCATTCGGTTAGCCGTCAGGGAAAGTTGTTGCGCAAAGATTTCTAAGAGCCCGATCAGCCCCGAATATTGATCGGGCGAAAGCACCGTGGAACGGTAGTAGGCGTCCCGCAGTCGGCTCGCCTCCACCGGGACGCCCCAGTCAACGAGCTGGCGAGTGATGGCTTCAAAGCCAGCCGTTGAAGTCAGCTCCAGCGCGACCTGGCCAGTCTGCAAGAAGCCTATCGTATGGTTGCCCAGTTTGACCGGTGCCGCCGTGTGGCACAGGCCAGCGAAGCAGCGAACCGTGCCCGGTCGGTCCTGGGCGGAATCAACAGCACGTTGCTCGGTCTCCAAGCAGGCTGCACGGCCACGGTTAGTTTGGGCAATTAAGGCGCAGAAAGGATTCTCGTGCGGCTGGCCATGGTGCGCCAAGCCCCAAAAATTCACAGGGCGCAGCCTCAGGGGCAGGCATGTGCCGGCCACGAAGGCTTGCCTGAACTCGTTATAGAGGTCAGAACGACTAAGCCGCTGGATAAGATAGTCATCTTTATTCATAGGAGGAACCTTTATCTAACGTGTTTCTCTAGACCGGATTCATGGTCAGCAGCGCCTCTGCGCATCTGTTCAATCCGTTGAACTTGTCCAAGACCGCCACGGCTCCAAGCTGTTGGCATTTGACTCGCAACGCCTCATAGAGATTGCCGGTCAACACCACCACAGAAAGCTTCCATCCAAGCCCCCGGATGTGCTTGAGCACTTCGACCCCGCTGCCGTCCGGTAGCGAAATGTCGAGGGTCACCCCTTCCGGCATGGTGGCCTCGATCCCGCTGAGAGCCTCGCGCACCGAGCCGGCCTGCCCGACGACCTCAAAACCCTTCAGGGTAGCAAAAAGCTCTACCAATTCTCGACGGGTTTGGTCTGCATCCTCGACAATAAATACCTTCATGTGAATTCCTTCTTAGTGAGAGGTTTGGCGGATGACTTAACCCTAATAGATCCCTAAGGCGGAAAAAATGGCCGCGTTGCTGAAAATTTTGTAAGTGATTGACTTACAAAACCGCTCGAGCGCCGATCCAGGCCCGCGGCGTGCAGCGCCTCAACAAGCTCACGAAATTCATTCTGATGGGTCCCTCGCTCTGGCTCCACACAATAGCGCGGATGCGGACTGTAGAAGCTGTGTGGGCTGTAACCCCAATAGTTTCGCAAACCGCGGGCCTCAACGCTGGGCGGTACATCCTGATCGTTAAAGGCCATCACTGGCAGTAGTTCCACGTGCGTGATCCAAGCTTCTTGAAGTAGGAAATTTTCTCTATTAGAGCGAGGAATTTACCCGGATTGTGTACACCTGATGATGGATGCCGGATAAAACCCGCCAACGTGTAACTCGTAGATAACCGCGCCGTTCAGACTAGGCACAATCGGCGATTTCCGAGGCAAGAGTTCATTGACCCTCGTGACCACTGCACGGATCGAATTGCAGACATATTTCGCATCGCTTATCCTTTGTCCGCGCTCTCAACCGGCCGATTGAAATGGCACCAAGTCCATCACCCAAAAAGGCAAGGGTGATCAAATGAATGGAAATCTGACGAACTCATGAAACCGCCCCCAATTTCAATCGAAAAAATTCTCATGCTTGAGCCGGCCTGCCTGCGTATGCCCGTGCCGGAGGCCTATCGCGACGAAAACGGCCATATGAACGTCCGCTGGTACGCGGCAATCTTTGATGAAGCGGGTGACAGCTTGCATGCACGTCTTGGGCTGACGCCGGAATTTCACAAAGCTTACGGGACCGCCACGATGGACCTGGAAAACCACTTCAATTATCTGCACGAAGTATGGGCCGGTGACCGCCTAGCGATCTTCTCGCGACTCGTGGCCCATTCTGCGAAACGCGTGCACTACCTCATGTTCATGGTCGACGAGACTAGGGGCACCTTATCCGCCATCTTCGAATGCATCAACGCTTTTGCCGACCTGAAACTGCGCAAGACCGCGCCATTTCCTCCGGAGATCGCCATCAAGATCGAAGCGGGAGTCGCCGCCAGCGCCGCGTTGGACTGGCCGCCGCCCGTGTGCGGTGTGATGCACGTCTGATAGCAACAAGAAGAGATATTGGAGGGCCGACAGCGGGTGCGATGACATTGCAATTGATTGGTTGAATTCGACAAAGTACGCTAGAGCACTCAATGGAGTCACCCCATTAACCTCAAGATATTAGGCGATGGGCCAACCCTGGAGAGCGGCTAGCGGTGCCGTCTGCCGCTGCCGACCGATTATTCAACCCACGAACGATAAAGGAGAGTACAGTGAGTAAGAGCGCAAGCACAAGCAGCGTCTACCGCGTCACCGAGCTTATCGGCACCAGCGAGAGTTCCTGGGAGGATGCCGCGAAAAACGCCGTGGAAACCGCAACAAAAATGCTGCGCGACCTGCGCGTCGCGGAAGTGAACAAACTCGATTTAGTGATCGAAGACGGCAAAGTCACAGCTTTCCGCGCGCGGGTGAATCTGTCGTTCAAGTACGAGAAAAGCTAGGAAGAGCTGGAAAAACCAGGGGCTGGAACGGCAGTCATAAGCGACCTCCGAATTCTCGAAAAGCTTGGGCACACGGCCCACTTCGACGAATCGATCGTCTGTTGCGGGCAACCGGCTTTCAACACGGGCTGCAGGAATGAGGCGCGAGATGTTGCCGTCCGCGTCGTCGATAGGCTAAAAAACGCAGAGGTAGTCGTAATACCCTCCGGCTCTTGCGGAGCAATGATCAGGGGGTTTCATCTGATAGCAGCTTCCGTCCTGACGCCTTCCCGGCTACGTCGTTCTCGGTGACGCCGAAGCTTCGTTTTGTAATTTCATTGGCCCGCCTGTCACGCTGGGTAACCGCCCGTGATATATCTTTCCAAGTGTTCAATTGTCGCCGTCTGTGCCCAGAGCAACCAGTTGACCACATCGCCGATCGAGAGAATCCCGACCAGATCGGTTCCTTCCAGAACAGGAAGATGGCGCACGCGCTTTTCAGTCATAATCCGCATGCACGCTGTCACACTGTCGCTCGGGGTAACCGTTAGGACTTTCTTGGTCATTATATCACTTACGGGAGTTTCCCTGGAGGATCTTCCCTTCAGGATGACTTTTCGCGTATAATCGCGTTCGGAAACAATTCCGACTAATGTGCCTTTGTCCACCACCGGTAGTGCTCCGACGTTCTTCTCATCCATTAACCGGATGGCATCGTTAACCACCACATTTGGTCCAATCGACCAGACGGTGGAGGTTCTTTTGTGCGCCATGATCGCGCTGACGTTTCCACTGACATTCATATTCGTTTTTTAGCTTCCTCCGGACATATGTTTACTTTTCTAATCCCTTTGACCGACCCTAGCGTCGCGACTCCTGGCAACTCTTTTGCCCTCCAGGAGCTTCGAGAGAGGCACTGCTTCCCGTCGAAATAAAAGTTTATCTTTCCTGCAATGCCGAAATGTTAACCCGCTATGCAAATGTCAATTTTTTCGAGTCGACTTACTCACTATTGCCCCATCAATTCGGCAAGGCTTACCTCACAAAGCTAACGTCCACTTTCTCCCCCTTATAGTTCTCACCATAATTTGTCTAATGCTCTCCTGGTATTGCAGAAAACTGAGGCGGTAAAGACGGAGTGCGCTGAGCGCGTGACGCAGTGACGGTAGGGTCCAGAAACATTGAGGACCAATGGGGCGTATTTCTTTGCTTTTGCACTAAGATATCCTCAGTATGCGGATCGCTGATTATCCGAAGAATTCACCTTTTTCAATCAAACTTATAACGCCAATGCAAAAATATGGTGCAAACGCAAAAAAAATGAGACGACCGGCCCCGGAAGTTGTAGTATGTGCCATGAACATTATTATCCCTGGAACCAACGAGGAGCCGGGCCTGGACACCCAAAAAGTTGGCGCCTTTGAAGCGCTGCCCGGCGGCACCGCCCATATGCACTCGATTAAAGGACAGGTCGCGGTGATCA
>JAFAJU010000328.1 GCA_019236035.1 Verrucomicrobiota bacterium
CAACGGGACCGAATTCACTCTTTACCAAGGCCCGACTCGTGTCCCTGAACGTGAACCCGTTTGATGCGACCAAGGCGCGTGGCCTTTCGCTGCAGGCTGATGCCCGGCTGGGCCTGGAGGCGCTCTCGAAGGCGTTGCCACAGTGGCGGGCCGATGCCGCGTGGACCGAACGGGCCAAAGCCGAGGCGGCCGCGTGGCGTTCCAAGGTAGAGGCTATAACCGGGCGACGTGATTTACCAAAGGGGGCACTGCCCTATGACGGTGAGGTGATCGGCGCTGTGCAACGCTCCGCCTCGCAATCTACCGCCAGCGATATTGTGGTCTGTGCGGCCGGCACGTTACCAGCCGAGTTACACAAGCTTTGGCGCACCTCGACTCCCGGCGGCTATCATATGGAATACGGCTATTCGTGTATGGGCTACGAGATTGCGGGAGGGTTGGGGGTGAAAATCGCTCGTCCGGATCGTGAAGTCATCATCATGGTGGGAGACGGCAGCTATCTGATGCTCAACAACGAAATTGCCACCTCCGTGATGCTCGACAAGAAACTGATTATCGTGCTGCTCGACAATCGCGGCTACGGATGCATCAACCGCCTGCAGCAAAATTGCGGCAGCGCGCCTTTCAACAATATGTTCGTGGATAGCCTACAATTCGGACAAGGGTCGCCGCAGATCGACTTTGCGGCTAACGCGGCCTCCCTTGGTGCGCTTTCCGAGAAGGTCACGGGCATTCCGGAATTGGAAGCTGCTCTCATCCGGGCCCGTGCCGCCGATCGCACCTATCTGATCTGCATTGACACCGATGACACCCGCACCACTGAGGAAGGTGGCTGGTGGTGGGAAGTGGCCGTTCCCGAAGAATCTCCCAGAGAACCCGTGCGCCGGGCTCGTGTCGCTTACCTGCGTGAAAAGGAGAACCAAAAACGATAATGAATCTGCTGATTAAACCCAAGAAGGACTCCCAACAGATTGTCTCGGTGACACCTGCTTCGGCGGGTTGGCGGTATATCAGCTTTTCGGCCTACCAATTGGGCTCCGGTGGAACGATCACCGTTTCTGACAACTCGAACGAGCTTTGCGTGGTTGTTCTCAGCGGGATCGTATCGGCGCAGACTGAGGGCCACAACTGGAAGGAAATCGGCCAGCGCATGAGCGTTTTCGAAGACGCAGCCCCTTACGCCGTCTATATTCCGCCTCGCGTCGCGCTTACTATTACAGCCAAGACCGACGCAGAGCTTGGCATAGCCGGTGGCCCTGCAAAGGGCGAACTTCCTACCCGGCTGATTGAGCCGGCACACATCCGGCGTAGTGTGCGCGGCAAGGGTTCCAACATCCGTTACGTTTGCGATATTCTGCCGCAGGATGAACCCGCCGAGTCTGTGCTGGTTGTCGAAGTGAAGACGCCAAGCGGACACTCCTCGAGCTATCCTCCCCACAAACACGACATAGACAATATCCCCGAAGAGAGCCAGTTGGAGGAAACCTACTACCATCGGATCAATCCGGCGCAGGGTTTTGTTTTCCAGCGCGTCTATAGCGACTCACGCGACCTCGATGAGTCCTTGGCGGTGGAAGATCGTGATGTTGTTCTGGTGCCGCGCGGCTACCACCCAGTCGTAGTTCCGCATGGTTACGATTCCTATTACTTCAACGTGATGGCAGGTCCCAAACGCGTCTGGCACTTCCACAACGACCCGGCTCACGAGTGGATTTTATCAGCCGCTTGACCACGTCACGAGCTAAAACACACGTTATCAATCTGTTGTATCCACAAAATCCTAGAATAAAATGACTACATTCCCTTTACAAGACCAGGACCTTTTCCGGCACCAAGCCTATATTGGCGGCCACTGGTGTGACGCCGACAGCGGGGCGACGCTAAAGGTCAATAATCCAGCAACCGGGGAGATTTTGGGCACGGTTCCTTTGATGACAGCAAAAGAAACGCGGCGCGCTATCGAGGCGGCAAAGGAGGCCTTTGTTGACTGGCGCCGCAAGCCGGCCAAGGAACGAAGTATCCTTCTCCGCAAATGGCATGACTTGATTATGGCCAACGTCAACGATCTAGGGGCGCTGATGACAGCGGAGCAGGGCAAACCGCTCGCCGAGTCCAAAGGCGAAGTTGCGTATGCCGCTTCATTTATCGAATGGTTTGCCGAGGAAGCCAAGCGAGTTTACGGAGACACGATTCCGTCTCCGTGGAGTGATCGACGCTTGGTAGTGATCAAGCAGCCCATTGGAGTCTGCGCCGCTATTACACCATGGAACTTCCCCGCCGCCATGATTGCGCGCAAGGCCGGACCGGCTCTGGCCTCGGGATGCACCATGGTTGCGAGACCCGCTACAGCGACGCCCTATTCGGCCCTGGCTTTGGCCGTGTTAGCAGAACGCGCAGGGATTCCCGGAGGAGTTTTCAACGTTTTAACCGGTAGTTCCACGGAGATCGGGGGCGAATTAACCTCCAATCCAGATGTAAGCAAAATTACGTTCACGGGCTCCACGGAAGTAGGCCGCCTGCTTATGAAGCAGAGTTCCTCCACGGTGAAGAAGCTCTCACTGGAACTTGGAGGCAATGCGCCCTTTATCGTTTTCGACGACGCGGATCTGGATGCTGCAGTGGAAGGTGCGATCATCTCCAAATACCGCAATGCCGGTCAGACCTGTGTGTGCGCGAACCGGCTTTACGTGCAGGCGGGCGTTTATGACGCTTTTGCGGAGAAACTCGTCGCTGCGGTAGCGAAGCTTAAAGTTGGCAACGGCTTTGAGCCTGGAGTCCAACAAGGTCCGCTGATCGATAACGCCGCTGTGGAGAAAGTGGAGGAACACATCCAAGACGCGGTTTCGAAGGGTGGCCAGGTGCTTCTGGGCGGTCAGAGGCATGCGCTTGGTCAGACGTTCTTTGAGCCAACTGTGTTGGCGAACGTCACTCCGCAGATGAAGGTCGCCAAGGAAGAGACCTTTGGTCCGCTGGCGCCGCTGTTCAGATTCGAGACAGATGAAGAGGCAATCGAAATGGCCAACGATACGGAATTTGGACTCGCAAGCTACTTCTACAGCCGCGATATCGGCCGTATCTGGCGGGCCGCGGAGGGTCTTGAATCCGGCATGGTTGGCATTAACACGGGCTTGCTCTCGACCGAAGTTGCGCCGTTTGGTGGTGTGAAACAGTCGGGGCTTGGTCGTGAAGGTTCCCACTACGGCATTGAGGAATTCGTGGAAATAAAATACCTTTGCCTTGGGGGGCTTGACAGGTAATGTCGCGCGGGCTGAAATGCCGCTAGCCCGCAAGAATCACGCATAAATCCTTAAAGGGCAGGGCGAAGCTGCGGCTCGGACGAAGCGGCTCGACTGCGCTCGCCGAAGTCCTGCCCTACCGGTACCTATGATTAAGATAGCCAATGCTCCCTGCTCCTGGGGTGCGCTCGAATTCGACCTGGAAGGTGAAGCTCCTGACTACGTGCAGGTGCTGAACGAAATCGCTGAGACGGGTTACGCGGGAACGGAGTTAGGAGACTGGGGATTCATGCCGACCGAACCGGAAAAGCTTTCCCAGGAGATCCACGGACGGAATCTAGTGCTGCTGGGTGCGTTCGTGCCAGTGTTTCTCAAGGATCC
>JAFAJU010000339.1 GCA_019236035.1 Verrucomicrobiota bacterium
CGAATGATTGTCCCTGTGGGCTCGCCAGGTGCTCAGGAACTGTACCTGCTGAAAAAAGCTGGGGCAAAGATCGAACAGCAGGCGGTATTGCCCGTCTGGTTTGTCCCGATGATTAAGGGCGCGGAGTAGAAGGAGGACTCGGAGAGAGGGGAGGGCACAGAGGAATGATTTTACCACGGAGGCACAGAGAGCGCGAAGATGATTGGGAAGGACTCTAATTGGGAAGGACTCTAAACTTAACTCTGTGAATCCGACTTCGTGATCTCTGCGTCTCTGTGGTAGATTTATCCTCTCTGTGTCCTCCGACGCTCCCCTCTGCGGCCTCTTACCTAAGGCCGGGAACGCGCCACGATGGCCACCGCGATATTCGCAACGAGCAGGATGCCGCCGAACGCGCCGGCAAGCCACGCGATAATAACGCGGAACGCGTTTTCAGCCATGCGCACCGGTACCGACACCGGTACACTGACGATTTGAGCGCCAATAACGTCGTCCAGCTTCCAACCAAAACCGTTGTCGCCCCCGTACAGCTTTATCATCTCCGCCGGAGCCTTATCGGGGGTGCTGTGGCATTCGAGGCAGCTTACATTGTTGACCTTGATCGGTCGGGCGAGGAAAAGAGTAGTGCCGGTAGACGCTTCCCGTGTGCCGATAAACTCGGCCAGGGTGGAGCCTGCGCGGAACTGGTTCACCACGTCGCTCTCCCAGTCTGTAGCGCGGTTTCGCGGGTTTGTTGGATTAAGCGTGGATTCCTTGTAGAAATAGTCGGGAAATTTTTCGCGCAAATAACCGAATATCTCTGTCGCTGCGAATGCCGGGACCGACTGCGGATGGAACTCGTTATCAAGGAGCTCCTCCGGCCTGCCTTTAACCGAAACAAGGAACTGCTGCTCGGCGTCAAGCGCCTGTTGCTGCCCGAGTAGAAAGCTTTTTTTGGCGTTTCCCTTGATGTCTTTTGCGGCCGCAAGATCCGGGGCCTTCGGTATTTCCGCCATCGTCTTTCGGAATTCCGCGATCGCCGTTTGCAACTTGAAATTCTTTTGCTGCAGCAGCGGCGCAACCTGTTTCGTTGTGTAGGTGCGGCTCGACAGCATTGTTTCCATGATAATCCGCGCATTCTGGATCACGTGCTCACGCGCATCGCGAAGCAACATCTCTCGCGCGATGTACCCGACTGTACCCAGGCAAAGGGCCAGGAAAGGAATGAAGATGAGATTGAATTTAAGCAGTTTCATTCGGGCGCTCCATCCGCAGCTATGACGCAACGAAACCCGACGTCATCGCAACGGAACAGCGGGCCATAACCGCGCCGATACGACAGCAATAACTCTTCGGGACGAGATGAGGCCCACGAGCCGCCTCGGAGTGTACGCCAGTTCATTGTGTCTTCAAATTTATCCATACACCATTCCCAGACGTTGCCACCGATACAGCAGAGGCCGCGGGCATTCGCGTTGAATGCCGATACTGGCGATGTCCGAGGAAAGGCATCGTGAAACCCCGGGATGACCGTCCAGGTCGAGGGCGTCCCCGGACGTGATTCACTTCCCGCGTAGTTTCCAAAATTATTCGGCGGCGGAAATGCCGTACCCCACGGATAGAGGCCCTGGACCTTTCCGCTCCGGTTCTCCGGCGTTGCGCCCGGTTCGCGCTCAAGCCCGGCAGCCTGGCTCCATTCGCGGTCGGTCGGGAGCCGGTAGCGTTGAACCGTTGCGAGCGTTCCTTCACTCCGTTCTTTCTTCGTGAGCCATTCGCAGAATTGGTTTGCGTCCTCCCAGCTGACGCCGACGACCGGATGATCTGGCGTTTGCACGAATCCCGGCGCCTTCCAACTCATCGTGTTGAGCTTGAATCCGTTTTGAGTGACGGCAGACGACATGCCGCCAACAGCGTCGTAGCCGGTGGCTCGCACGAATGTCTCGAAATCATTTACGCGCGTCTGCCATACGGAGACGTAAATGTCGCCCACGGGTACGAACCGCATCTCAAGGCTGTTTGTCCATGGCTTCCCTGGTTGGGGTGGAGGACGGAAAACGGCCGCTGCCGTCGGTTTTGGCGAAAGCGTTTCCGAAAGAGTAGGCGATGTCTGTTTCAGGAATTTGGGCCAAAGAAACCAAACGAGGCCACCGGTCAATAGTACAGCCGTTAACGCAGCCGTGAAAAGTAAGGGGCGGTTCTTCTTCGAGCGGGGCGGCGGGCGAGAAGGGGGAGCGCTCTGAGTCGGTGTGGGCTTCGCGAGCGCTTCTGGCGAAGGCTTCGGGCTCGCCGGACTCGATCGGTCAGATCCTCGTGGCGGTGGAGACGCAGGGCTGGTCGACTTGGCCGTCGCGATCCCGGCGAGCGCGTCACAGAATTCGGAGGCCGTCGAGAAGCTCCGATTCGGTGTCAGGCACCTCCGGAGAATCTCGTTGCCCTGCTCCGGCAGGTTCGACAGCGGAGCAAAACCGCCGGGTTTGCCGCCTAACAGTTCATAGGCCAGGATCCCGAGCTGCACGACGTCTCGCTGCGGCCTGGCATCCGGCGCGATCGTCTGCTCAGCGGCGGACGTAGACGCTGCCTCAAGCTCCTTCACTTTCGCTAGCAGACTCATCTTGACCACAAACGTTGGCCACTCGTCCAACGGACAGCGCAGTACGACGTTCGCCG
>JAFAJU010000410.1 GCA_019236035.1 Verrucomicrobiota bacterium
CCGAGCCCCCGAAAAACGAAGGGTAATTGTTGGGCGGCGCGCCGTCGGGTTTGCCGTCACGCCAGATGTAATAGTCGCGGTGAGGGTTGTCGCGTGAACGGCGGCTGTTGGCGAACCGGACGTGCTCGTCGCTGGTGTGGTTAACCACTAAATCGATGATCAGCTCGATGCCGCGCGCCTTCATCGCTTCCAGCATGCGGTCGAAGTCGACCATCGTCCCGAACTCGGCCATCACTTGGCGGTAGTCGCGGATGTCGTACCCGTTGTCGGCATTGGGACTGTCGAAGTGCGGGCTGAGCCACACTACGTCAATACCGAGCCTCTTCAGGTCATCGAGTTTGGCGGTGAGGCCGTTGAGGTCGCCGATACCGTCGCCGTTGCTATCGTTGAACGAGCGCGGGTAGACTTGGTATACGACGACCTCTTTCCACCAGGCGGCGGGGCGGATGACGTGCGTGGTTTGCCTCATCGCTCACCCTAGCACCCGGCGGAAGCATGGTCTAACCCAGGACGGGTGCACGGCCTTGGGATTGGCAGCTCCTTGTGAAGGAACTATCGAGAAGCACGCCTACGATCTCGGAGCGCTCGACACATCGCTACCCTTTGCTGAACTCAAGCGGCGCAGCCACATTGACGAGCGGGCTCGCGCCGCCGACCAGGAAGCTGATTTCTCGAGCCGCATTTGGGCTATGGATTGCCCAGAATTAGGCCGCAGACGCCAAGTAAAAATCCCGATCAATCAACAAGATAAGGCGCGCGATGAAATTCTGCTCAGCAGTAGCCCAGATGTACTGCATGGCGCAGCTGGCTTGCCGAGTTGCATCTGCTTCGCGAAATATTTTTCTCGGCTATGGGTGCGGACGACACCCAAATTGAGACTTCCATTTGCGCAGCAGTCAAAACGGCGAAGGGGCAGAAGGTGGTTTCGCTGCAGAGACGCGCAGAAGGAAAACCTGGCTTAAGAAATCTCGGGTCCCGTGAGAAAAGTGCGGTAAATCTGCGTGATTTCTAAAGAGCATCTTCGCAAGTCACTACAGATAAATCGATTACGAAAAGCGCTCTATCGCCGTTTAAGCCGTAGACGGTACTCTTGCTCTGGATTTGCCTATCCAATCGATGATCGAAAATACCCTTCCCTATGCAACTCGTTCACCGCCTTCAACGTAATCTCGAAATCCGTCGTCCGATCAATGGGCAAACGAGTCACAACCGTAGCGACTCGTTCGTCTTCGTTTGGTTTACCCTCCAGACTTTCAGTCGGCAATTAGGTTAAGCCGGTTCTGAAACTAGGCTGGAGATTCGTGACCTCTCCCTGCTTCATCTGCATATGCATCCGTCGATTTCGTAATAGCGCCGAAGGCTTGTTCAACGATATCCGCTGCCATCGAAAGACCATTCCTCTGACCAATTATCTTCTGAAACTTCCGCGCGTTTTCACGATAGGTTGAGGAGTTCAGCACTTCATCCAAAAGCGTTGACACGCGCTCCGAGGTCAGATCCGCGAACGACAAGGTTACTCCGGTTTTCTTGGCCGCGATTCTTGCGGCAATTCCGGGCTGTTCAAAGGTTACCGGTATCGCCAGCTGTGGCACGCCTTCAGCAAGAGATTCCAGCACGGTGTTTAGCCCCGCGTGAGTGATGCAGACCGAACTTCGCTTTAGCAATTCCAATTGCGGCGCATGATTAACAACAATCGCATTGCTGGGTACCGGTCCGATCTCTTTAGGGTTAAGCCGATCCCCGATAGAAAGAACTAGCTGGGTCTCTTTACGTTTCGCTACCCCGGCTGCAATCATGCGGAATACATCCGCCCGGCCATTCATGACAGTGCCCATGGACACATAAATCAGTGGTTCACCGGTCAATCGGTCCCAAGGAAAGTCCACGTTGGGCCGGCCTTTGGCATCACGAAACGGGCCCGTGTAATGAAACTGCGGAGGTAGTAAAGGGTGTTCAAAATCGAACTCTTTCGGAAGCTGGGTGATATAAGCGAGTTCGGAGAATAACCACGAAGGATGATCTAAATCGGTTTTGAACCCGAGTTCTTTAGCGTAAGACTTGGTTCCCTCGTTGTAACAAAATCTAACCGCTTGAGTGATTGCCTCTAGATTTCTGGTTAAAGCTTCCGGTGTGGTCTCGTGCGGCCAACCAAAAATACCGGCGGGAGTATAACCGGAGAAATCAATGTAAAGCGCGTTGGCTACCGTGATGTACGGTATCCGCGATTTCATCGCAGCTAGTTCGACAAAGAATTGTATTGGATCAAGAAGGAGTGCTTCCACGCCGGTCTTGTCCAATAGTCTCGGTAACGATTTGAAAATCGCCTCGGTTTCTTTCGCGGCGATACTACAATAGAGCGCCAGAGCTTCGTTCCCTTCAAGCTTGCTAATTTCAGGCCGGTTCGCGTTCATGTCGTCGTGCTTGTCTCCCGGAATACATGGCAAACCATTGGCACTCGATGAATAGAGAAACACGACTTCGTGGCCGCGCTCCTGAAGATGTCGGGCCAGCCCGGTCATTGGATTAATGTGACCGGGCAAGTTAGGACAGATGCAACCTATTTTCATGGGCAGAACATTAGCGGGACGACCGTTCCCGTATTGGTGGAAGCCGTTCTCTTTTAGGCGATTCTCGACATGCGGAATTGTCCCGGTGTGACTCCGGCAATCCGCTTGAAATGGAAGCAGAGCTGGCTTTGGTCTGAGAAACCAGCAGATATAGCTACCTCGGCAAGGCTGACTTCTTGACGTCCGCACAGGAGTTGTTGCGCACGTTCAACTCGTCGCCCAATCACGCCAGGCGGACATTGTCTACCGGGCCTTCGACTGCTTCCACTTAGCGCCCGATGGTTTTCATCAAGTGCTCGGGGTAGCGCTCACCTTCGATCTGAATATCCGCC
>JAFAJU010000443.1 GCA_019236035.1 Verrucomicrobiota bacterium
CGTTTGGTAGGGACGCGCTTCGTCGCGTCCTGGCACGACCCGAACTCCGAACCCCGAACTCCGAACCCCGAACTCCGAACCCCGAACTCCGAACCCCAAACTCCGAACTCCGAACCCCGAACTACAGCGTCATGCGGAGCAAATGGCTGTAAAGCCCGTTTAACTCCAGCAGGTCATGATGCCGGCCACGTTCGACGACACGGCCTTGCTCGACCACTAGGATCAGGTCGGCGTTACGGATGGTGGAGAGGCGGTGGGCAATGACCAGCATGATGCGGTTTTTGCCGATGCTGCGCATGTTTTTCTGGATGGCGCGCTCGGACTCGTTGTCGAGGGCGCTGGTGGCCTCGTCGAAGATCAGCATGCGGGGACGACGCAACAGGGCACGCGCAATTGCGAGGCGCTGCCGTTGGCCGCCGGAGAGATTTCGTCCGCGCTCGGTGATGATTGTATCCTGCCCCTTCGGTAGCCGGCGAATGAAGCTGTCGGCGGCGGCAAGGGTGATAGCCTCTTCGATTTCTTCGGCGGTAGCCTTCGGACTGCCGATGGTCAGGTTATCGCGCACGGAACCGGTGAAGAGAAAATTCTCCTGCAGTACGACACCAACTTGGCTGCGGTAGTCGTTGAGACCGAATTGACGAATATCAGTACCGTTCAGGAGAATCTGTCCGACGCCAGGCTCATAGAACCGCATGAGGAGGTTGATCAGCGTGGTCTTGCCGGCACCGCTCCGGCCCACCACGGCCACCATCTGGCCGCTTGAGGCCTCAAAACTGATGTCCGAAAGGATATTCGGCTGATCCTCGGCATAGGAGAAGCTGACGCCCTCGACCTTGACCTCCCAGGACCCGCCGGGCAGCGCTGGACCAGCAACCGGAGCTTGAGTCACCTCGGCAGGGGTATCGAGCACCATGTTGAGGCGGTCGACCCCGATTGAGAAAGCCTGAAACCGGGAGAAAAGTCCGACGATCCGCTCAATAGGCGGATAGACCAGCATCGACCATTGGACAAAGGTGACGAGCTGGCCGATGGCAAGGTGGCCTTCACCGCGCAGCACAAGCCCGGTCCCGAACCAGAACATGAGCAGTGTGGAGAACGCTGCCACCATCTCATTGGCAGAGGTGAACGCGGTTTTGACGAAGGAATTGCGCCGAGTTTGATTCTGGGTCTGATCAAAGTAGCTGCGCCACCGCGAGAAAACGGTTTCCTCGGCAGCCATCGATTTCACGGTGGAAAGACCAACGAGGCTCTCGACCATGGCGCCTTGTTCGTTGGCCTGGGCCTCGAACAGAGCGCGATTGCATCGGCTCAAATAGGGGATGGAAAGAAGGGTGATGCCGATGTAAACGGGCAAACACGCCAGCGTGACGAGCGCCAGCGCGGGCTGAATAAGGAACATGGCTACGGTAAGCGTAGCCAGGGTTATGAGGTCGAGTACGGTCGACACTATGGTGTCGCTGAGCATCTCCCGGATGTTTTCGCTCTCCCGGATGCGGCCGAACAGTTCGCCGAGCTGGACGCGGGCGAAGAAGTTGAGAGGCAAGTGGAAAAGATGGCGCATGAACCCGCTCATGAGCTCCGCACCAACGCCGCGCCGGGCGAGTTGAAGACCGAGTTCTCGTCCAAGGGTGAGAATCGCTTTTGAAATCGCCACGGCAACCATAGCGCACAAGACCCATGGGAGGAGCCACGATTGGTTCCTGGCAACTATCCGATCGACAATGACTCCAGTGATGAGCGGCGGGATGAGGGCGAGCAGACTGACAACGAGAGCGCAGACGAATGCCCAAAGGAGCGGGCGAGAGTGGCGCCGGACAAGCGGGCCGTAGCGCTGGAACTTGGAGGGCTCCGCCTCGAGCTTCAGGAATACTTGGGTAGGCTTGAAGACGGCAAGGAGGCCTCCTTGCCAGCTTTTCTCGACCTCGGAAGGCCGGAGTGGACGCACTCCGGAAGCCGGATCAGCCAACCAGATACCGCGCGAGTTGGCAGCGAACACAACCGCGAGCCGGCCGTCCTCCCATTGCACAATAACGGGAAGGGGCGCAT
Source organism: Verrucomicrobiota bacterium (assembly GCA_019236035.1). Classification (GTDB taxonomy): domain Bacteria; phylum Verrucomicrobiota; class Verrucomicrobiia; order Chthoniobacterales; family JAFAMB01; genus JAFAMB01. The sequence goes on from JAFAJU010000443.1 coordinate 2,047, forward strand.
TAAAAAGGCGTTGGACGTCAGCTTTGAAAAAGGCAACTTCGAGTCCCATTCGCGGTGCGGCCCGTTCGAGGGAAACGAACGGGTTCCGTCCACCGCCTTCGCCGATGAGCCGGCGCACCCGGCCCAGGCTCAGAGGCAGGCCGCAGGAGCCGGCGACCATAGCAAGGCAGGCGGCGAGTCCGCGATCGATGGCGTCGCGCTCGGCAACGAATTGAAAGCCGCGCGGAGGACGCTCAGCCCGGCGGCGTAACGCGGGGTCAGCCGGCAACTCGGGATACTCACGGATAGGAGGATGGCTGCTCTCGGGAGGAGCGCTTCCGAGATTTCCCTCTTCCTCGGCCGCTTTTAGCGTAGCGACGGCAGGTGGAAGCTCGCCCTCGTAGGAAGCGACTGCGGCTAGAATGCGGTTTCGCAGAGCCTGGGACGCGGCGAAGACGGCCTGGAAAGAATCGGCACTGATTGCTCCCACCACGCTATCTCGCAGGGCGGAAACAGTTGCGGTACGCGTGCATCGGCCCAGCAGGGCGAGCTCGCCGAAGTGTTCCCCGGGCGAGAGAGATCGGATCATCGTCGCGGGATCTGGCGGGTCTCCGGAATGAACGGCGACTTCACCCCGAGCCACAATATAGAAATCCTGGCCTGCATCGCCTTTCCGGAAAATGACGTCACCCCGCTTATAATCGACGAACCTCATTTCTCCGAGCCAGCGCCGGGCCTCCTCCGGGTTGAGATCGCTCACGATCTCGAAACGCCGGATCATGGTCTGCAGCGCGCGGTGGGTAACGTAGGCATCGACCCAGCGGTGTTGTCCTTCTTTGCTCTGGACTATCGAGGCGAAATCTTCACGGGAGATTTCCAGCGCTGCGGAAGCAGTAGCAGCGCGAGCTTCGGCTTCGCGCCGGGCACCTTCGACGAGGATTTCATCTCCGAACGCTTCATCGGCGTGGAGGGTGCTGAGGAGGATATCACCTGCGGCCTCGTCGGAGCCGAATAGATGGATGGCCCCGGCAAAGACGACGTAAAAGGCGTCGCCCTCATCACCTTTACGGTAGAGGCGTTCACCGCCCCGAAGGCGTTTCAACCGCACCCGATCAGCGAGCAGCTCGAGCTCCTCGGCATTGGCCAGAACCCGGAAGAGTTCGACCCGCCCCAGCGACTGGACGATATCTTCCCGGGCTAGCACGACGAAGAATCGGTGCTACGCTGAGCGGGCGTTGATCTTTCGTCCGGACCGGCGCTGGAAGCGCCGGAGCGCCTACCTGCCGTTGTGGCTGCTGTTAACGGTTCGGCCAAGCCGGATTCACGGTCCATTTTGACCTCGCATTTCGCCAAGAGGGCATCGTCTATTTCGTACCAATGTCCGTTTATGTCTTGAACACGCATGTGGAAATTTCAGATTGCGATTTCTAACTTTGCTAATGTGTCGCCGGCGGAGTTTGGTGGCGCTTGCACGACGCCGCCGGCCTTACCGCGACTTTCTGCCTCACCGGGTCACCGGAAAAACCGATTCCGCGGTGACTCTTGGAGTTTGTTGAAGATCTTCTCCACCGCGTCCCAGTGGTCGAGCATATACTTGTGCATTCGGATAGTGAACTCGCATTCGGCATCGCGGACATCGGGGTTTTTGTGGGTACTCATGGTGCAGTTGAATGTGCAGACCTTCCGGGCTTCGCACGTAAAACACTTGATGTACCAGGCGCCTTTGCGATGGAAGTCGGTGAGCTGTACTTTCACTCGCTCGAGGTCAAACCCGTTCCAGAGATCGCCAAGGGCGAACTCGTGCACGTGGGTGTCGCACGGACTGATAGTGCCGGTCCAATCCATTCCGATGAACCACTTGCCCGCGCCACACTCCATATGGGTGCAGGTATGGAGGCCCTCCGAGCGACCAAGCTTGAAACGGTTAACCATCTGCTGGGTACGGGCCTCGATAACGGAACAATTCGTATCAGCCATGTAATGGAACGCCGCACAGGCACCTTCCATCATGTTGTCAACCGTTAGCCTCTCTTGGTTGCGCCCCTGGGGTTCGAGGAAATTCATGTGATAACCGCGAATTCCGTACTTAGCGAAGAAATCCATGGCTTCCCGTATGCACTTATAGTTCCCGGGGTTCAGCACAAGGGTGAGCCCAAGCGGAATCTTATGCTTCTGGGCCAGGGCTAGCGTTTGCTCGACCAGGTGACCCTTGTGCCGCCGGCGGTCGTTGACCTCGGGCGGGCCATCGCAGCTCAGACCAAGATTGATACCCAGATCGCGGAACATGAGCAGACGTTCCTCGCTCATGAGAGTGCCGTTGGTCTGCATGGCCAGCGTGAGTTCTTTGTCCCAGAGAAAGGCCTTTTCCTTGGCATAATTAACCGCATCCTGGAACCATGCATCGCTCATCAGGGTCGGCTCGCCACCGTGGAACTCGATGGTAATCTGCTTAAACTGAGATGACGGGATATAGCCGTCGCAGAACCGGCGAAAAGTGGCGATTGGCATTTTGGGGCTGGTCGAACACCCGGCCTCCGCGTTGCAATAGCTGCACTGAATGTTACAGGCGTCTGTGACCCTCGCCGCGACGAAACTAACACGATTAAAAAATTCACCCACCGAAGACGGCATCGGCGTCTCCTCGTCAATACCGGTGGACCAATCAATTTTGCCTTGAGAAATCATAAGAGATTTAAGATGTGAGGCTTGGAGCACTTGGAGTCGCCCTCCTGCGTGGACCGACTCACTAGATGTCACCAATTCGATTCATGCCCAGCTTTGAGGCAGGCAGTTTAATCGTTTCGGCGCAGGGAGCGCCGGGGAACTTTGCTATCCCCGGGCGCTTGACCCTTGTTTGCGCAAGTGCGCTGCCGGCTCAATACCAGTAATAATGGTACCAATGATACCACCACCAACGACCCTCGGCGTCGTCGTCCTCCTTGCCAGGAGGACCTCCCTGCCCCCCCGGTCCCGGACTTGGGCGACCACCGACGTTTACAACGATGAGCGGAGCCCCGCCACCACCACCACCAGGAGGCGGTCCACCGCCGCCTTTCGGCGGCTTCGGCCCTTCGACTTCTTTGCCTTTGAGCACTTCCTCGTCAACCTCGAAGAACTTGCCTTCCTTATTTCTGACTAACATTGCTTTTTCTTTCTGTTTTTTGCTGTTGCTATTTCTTTTTATTTTCCGCCTTCGATCCGTCGACGCCTCGCGACGCGCCGGATTAGAGAAGCGAAATCGATCATTAAAAAAAGTCGTGTTCGTTCTGGCCCGCCAAACCCTGGACCCAGGGCTTGGCCAGTCTCTGCATGAGGTCCTTCCCCAGTAAAGGCGAGACCGGCGCCGTCGAGATAAGCCGTGCCAGCATGGCGGCCACCTGCGGGGCGGCGAAGCTGCTTCCCATGACCATCCGGCGGCGCCCGCCGTTCCAAAGAACCAGAAGACCGGTGCCAGCCGCGGCAAGGCTGACCATTTTCCTGGTGCGATAGTAGAACTGGCCGCGCTCTTCTTCGCGGGTGAAGTTCACCGCACACACGGTCGGGAAGTAAGCCGGCCATTCCTCCTTGGCATAAAATTGGTTATTGCACGCGGCTACCACATGGCGTCCGGCTATGAAGGCTTCATCTACCCACGCCTTATATAAGAAAACATGGTCGCGCTTTCCACAGCCAAGGCTGCAATTCAGGATGTGATAGCCGAGTTTGATCGCTTGCATAGCCCCGGCCGCGATCACCGCCGATTTGCCTTTTAATTCGGCGCTCAATACCCGGAAGCTGCCGATCTCGGCCTCGGGCGCGATATCATGAATGATGCCGGCGACAGCGGTGCCATGCCCGAAGCTATCCGTCGCCAGGCCGGGCTTAACTTTGACGGTGGCGCCATTGGCATCAAGTTCGAATGCCAGGTCATCGGCCAGAGTCAGGCCTTTCAGCCCGGGGTGGCCGGCTTCCACCCCCGAATCAATTACGGCGATTTTAATGCCCTTTCCTTTGCCCGTAGCCAACGCTTCGCGGGCGCTATCCAGGGTGGGATAAACGGCGTTAGGATCACTCATGTTCATAGGCCAAAGAGGCGCTCAATCACGCTGTTTTGAAAAAGGGCTTCGAAAACCCGCGACTGGAAGGAGAAGAACTCCAACTGCTCTGCGGTAAACTGCCTGGATTTCTCACCTGTGGCTTCCCCGAGAACCACACACGAGATGACTCCGCGGATGTCGCCGAGGAAATTAAACGGGACGATCATCATCGCCTCGGTCCGCTGACCGAGCGCATGGTCCACGCGTTTGCTGTGGTCGACGTTCTTATAGACGTCGTTCTCTACGAAGGACTGGCCGTTGGCAAATACCAGAGCCACGAGGCCTTCCCTCATCGGCTGCCGCAAGACGCCGACGAGGTCTTCGGCCCGCGGGCCGGTGTTGTAAGCAGGAACAAGATTTTTTGCCTCCACATCTGCAAGCCAGATCGTGCCTTCATCCGCGCCGACATGCCCAAAGAGCCAGCGGAGGAAATACTTGCAGTGGAGAGGAAGTAACGAAGCGAATGCTTCCGGAGTGATGGCCGCTGCAGCCTGAGAGAGGCGCAGGCGGACAGCTGACCGGAGTTGCTCCGCGTCGGGAGAATCTAAATCAAAGGCGAGAGTATCCATATAATCACAACGGTAGGGTTTCCGAGAAACTTCTCACTCGCTGTCATATACAAAGACGTTCGACTGGGCGATCCTTGCAGATTTTCTCAGGAGAACTCATTGTGAAAGGTTGCAAAGGTTAGACGTGTTGAGCGCCGTGCCACAAGTCAGCTATCACCCGGATGTTAGTTTTCGTCGTTGATCGGCCGACAGAATCATGAGCCTGTTCTCGGCGCTCGTTTGCGTGGATACTCGTCATAACCCGGCCACGTCTTCACCGGGTTTGGCGACGGAAATCGGTGAAGAAGTTAGTGTCGGTGAAGCACACCCAGCGATCGAGCTGAGAAAGATGCAAAAGAACGCCGCCAGTTTGGAGAAGCATTCACAAATTAGATGCATGGAATGCACGCGAAAGACAAGCAGATTCAAGCCACCGGCGGATACGTTCCACAACTACCAAAAGTTGTTATAGTTTTGCTCTGAATGTTACTAGCCTGCATCGCTCCCAAATCTCTGAAGATTTGGGAGCGATGCAGGCTCAGGGTGCACCCTGAGAACTCATAATGAATGGCCCGGCGAGTTTGACCGCCTGAGCCAGCCCTTGCTCGGTGCGCAGTTTCACGAGCCAGTTGCGTTGGACCTCGGCTAAAGCCTGGGGCGCGTTCCCGCTCGTGTGCGCAGCTTCGTAGAAGTCGCGCATGATCTGGATGGTAGTTTCATCGCTGATTGGCCAGAGCGTCATCAGCAAGTTCTGTGCACCCGCCTGGATGAATCCCCGGCGTAGCCCCATGACGCCTTCGCCGGCTTTGGCGTCGCCCGACCCCGTATCGCATGCTGAGAGACTAACTAACCAAGTCCCTTTGAGATCGAGTGCTGCGACGTCCTCAGCCGTGACAATGCCGTCATTCTCCACCGGAGGTGTTTCCCCTCGTCCCCAAGCTTTCAGTGTGTCATTGGCTCCAGCTAAGATCAACCCACTGCGATGCATTGGATTTTGAAAAAACTTTGACTTAGCCATGCTCGGTTCAAAGCTATCGAGTTGTTGGTCACTCAATTTTGAGACCGGTTTGTCGGCGGCCTCGAAGAATCCGTGTGTTGCAAAATGCAGAATATAAGGGGAGTGAACGAGGGAAAGCGCCTCCTTGCTCGCATCCTTACCGGTAAAGGCTTCTGCTTTCCAGTGCCAGGCTTCGAATAAACCTGTCAACTTGTCGCATTCTTTCTGGGTACCTTCTAACGGATTGAAGCTCGAGCCCTCTAGCCCTCTCTTTTCCGTGTTGGCCATCGAATCGGCAAATGAGTTCGAAGCAATATTATCTGCCTGGGCAACCTCTTGACTCGAGGCCAAACTGAAATCGGGGTTAGCAAAAACAACGGCTACGGCGCCGGGCGCAGATTTCACCTCTCGCAGCAGGTCGCGTCCGCTTGCGGTGTACTGCACAGTGTATTTCTCAGCGAGAAAGCGTTTGTTAGCATCAAGTAGTGTCGCAAATGATATAAAGTTGAGTTGGCCATCAGGACTGATAATTATACGCTTCGCATCCGACGGCGTGGCTTGTTCGATCGGTGCCCAAAGTTCCTGGTAGAGTTTCTCCAAGTTCGCCGAAAGTTCTTCCTGATCTGAAGCATTGCGCACGACACGTTGATAGCGGCTAGCCAATTTATCGACGCCGCTTGCTTTACCAAGGGGAATCCAACGAGGTTGGCCGGTAGACCCTAGCACAATGGCTCCGTAGCATTGTTCGAGCCTCCCTTTGCCCAGGTAAAGCAGGTATCGCAGGTATTCGACCAGGACGCTGTCCTTGGGAATCACTGCTTGCACCTGCTCGACCGTGACGGTCAATGCCCATCTAGCGCGTCCGAGACCGGAAACATTTTGAGCGAGCCGGCCCTCGAATTGTTCGACTTCGTGCTCTAGGTTCTGAATCCTATTGTTAGGCTCCGCGGATGGCCGGTTAGGGGATTGTAGGAGCAGTTGCCCTAACAGCCTTTTGTCCGTTGCAAGTCGCCCGACCAAATCCCGGTCTTTGCTCTCCTTACTTGCCTCCGCAACCAAACGGTCTTCGATGATTGAATCCAGAACGACGCCCTTGTATCTCAGCAGAGCTAAGGCGAGATCCGTTTCACTTTCTTTGAGGACGGCAAAAAGACTATACGGGTGAACTGTATCCTCGTAGGCCAGCCGTTGTTGCTCAGAGGTGAAGGATAAAATCTTCGAAAGGATCGCTAACCGAGCTTTGGCACTCAGATGTGCGAGTGATTTCGCCTCATCGATTTTCCCAAGATCGAATTCCACGATGGCCAGATTTTCAAGAGCAGCGGCGGTGTCCGGGTGATCTGGCCCGCTGGCCTTTTCCACGATACGGAGGGCTTGCTGATAAAGCGGTTCAGCCTTGGTATAATCCCCCATATGTTCATAGAGACCCGCCAGGTTATTGAGGGTTAGCGCAGTGTCTGGGTGTTCCAGACCGAGCACTTTTGTCCTGATTCGGAGAGCTTCCTTGTAAAGTGGTTCGGCCTTGGTGTAATCGCCCATTTGTTTGTAGAAACCTGCCAGGTTATTGAGGCTCGCGGCGGTATCCGGATGTTCGGGACCGAGAACCTTCTGCAGGACCTCGAGCGCTTCCTGGTAGAGGGATCCGGCTTTGGCGTAATCACCCTTGACTCGGTACAACTCGGCCAGGTTGTTAAGACTCCGGCCAGTTTCGGGGTGTTCCGAACCGAACACTTTTCTCATGATTTGGAGAGCTTGCTGAAGGAGCGGCTCGGCTTTGGCGTAATCGCCCATTTCCAGATACAGCCCGGCCAGGCTATTGAGGCTTCGGGCAGTGTCGGGATGTTCTGGACCGAGCACTTTTGTCCTCATTTGCAAAGCTTGTTGAAGGAGCGGTTCGGCCCTGGCGTAATCACCGATGTCGTTATAAAGACCCGCCAGGTTATAGAGGCTCGAGGCGATGTCCGGATGTTCCGGCCCGAGAACCTTCTGCAAGATCTGCAGCGCTTCCTGGTCGAGAGGTTCGGCTTTGGCGTATTCACCCATCGCTCGGTACAGCTCGGCCAGGTTATTGAGGCTCTGTGCCGTATCGAGATGTTCCGGTCCGAGGACCTTCTGCCGGATCCGGAGCGCTTCCTGAAGGAGCGGCTCGGCTTTAGCCGGTTCGCCCATGGCTCGGTAAAGGCCTGCCAGGTTATCCAGGCTCGTCGCGGTGGCTGGATGCTCCGGACCCAAGGCTTTCTGGCGGATCCGGAGTGCCTGCTGAAACAGCGGCTCGGCCTTGGCATACTCGCCCATATCCTGGTACAACGACGCCAGATTATTGAGATCGGTCGCCGTGTCGGGATGTTCCGGCCCAAGCACCTGCCGCAAGATCCGGATAGCTTCCTGGTCGAGCGGTTCGGCTTTGGCGTATTCTCCCTGATCCTGGTACAACGCAGCCAGGTTACTGAGGCTGATTGCGGTGTCGGGATGTTCTGGGCCAAGGACCTTCTGCCGGATTCTCAACGCTTCCAGGTCCAGCGGTTCGGCTTTAGCATATTCGCCCATATCGCGGTACAACTCAGCCAGGTTACCAAGGCTCTGCGCCGTGTCGGGATGGTCTGGCCCAAGAGCCTTCTGCCGGATCCGCAGCGCTTGCAGGAAGAGCGCCTCGGCTTTAGCGTATTCGCCCGTAGCTTGGTACAGCTCAGCTAAGTTGTTAAGGCTCGTGGCAATACCTGGGTCCTCCGGGCTCAGCTCCTTTCCCCGAATGGCGAGAACCTTTTCGGCAATGGGAATTGCCTCCTTGTATTTGCCTTCTGCATACAGCTTCTGAACTTTCTGAGCCAGCAGACCAGGACTCTCATCCTCTGCGATAGACTTGGGAGACTCGCCGATGAAGAAGCCCAGTCCCAGCAGCAAGGGGATCAAACTAATGAGCTTTTCGACCATACCTTTGATTCCTCCGCGAAAGCGGATGCGGAACGTCGTCTCCTACCTCGCGCCTTTCATGAGATCACGTCGAACGAAGCACGCAATTCATCTGGAATCCTTCGAGGTCGGCCGCTTTGGCGATCCACGTAAACCCAAATAGTTTCGGCCTCCACCAATGCTTGCTGGTCGCTGGCTCGCCGGACCAGATATCGTCGTGAGGAGCTTCGCTGTTTCAATTCGGCAACCCAGGTGCCAAGCGTGATCGTTTCCCCGGCGAAAGCCGGTCGGAGGTATGTGATGAAGTGGGAGCGTACCACCCAGACCGCCCCGTTATCAAGATAGCGCTCCACGGGCCAGCCTCGTGCGGCTGAATGTTGAATCGCGATATCCTGCATCCAGGCAAGGTATTTCAGATTGCTGACATGACCCAGCTCATCGATCGCATCTTCCGGGACTGAGAAGGTTCGAGCGAATACTCCCGGCGCGTCTGCAATTATTCTCCAAGCCACGAAGCTATCCTAGCCTGCATCGCTCACAAATCTTCAGAGATTTGCGAGCGATGCAGGCTCAGCGAGATCCCTCCTTCGCCCGCGCCATCGCCGCTTCTTGCTGTGCACCAGCAAAAATGAAGAACGCGATGAAGATCAGTAAAGGATTGGAAGGATGACCGAAAAGCCCAATGACGCCAAAGATAATGGCCAGACCCTGGCCAATCCAAGCCGCAATCTGGGTCGCCCGAGCATAGGGCATCGCCATTGCCAAAAGCGCGCGGAGCACTCGACCGCCGTCCATCGGGAATGCTGGGATCAAGTTGAACAAAACCAGCATCACATTCACGGACGCCAGCTTGGCCAATAACTCAATTCTTGGACTTTCCAGGTACTCAAGTTGCTCAAGCGTAGCACTGCGGTGGATCACAAAGATCAGTATCGCGGCGATAACCACGTTAACGATCGGTCCGGCGATCGCGACAATCAGTTCCTGCCGAGGCTTGTCCGGAATGCGGTTGAGGCGCGCCACACCGCCAATCGGCAGTAAAGTAATGTCAGGCGTCATAATGCCAAATCCGCGAGCCGCGAAGGCGTGGCCGAACTCGTGCAAAAGTACGCATAGGAATAGCGCCAGGATAAAGAGCACCCCTTGAACCGCACCTGCAAACCCGGCTACCTGGTAGTAACTGAACCAAATCCAAACCAGAAACAGCAGGAAAGTGAGGTGAATGCGCACATCGATCCCGAATACAGAAGCTATTTTTATGGATGAGCGCATGCTTTGGATTGGATACTCTCGCCTGATCTGTTCCGCAGCAAGGAAAAGGATTCGCGGTAGGGCGGTAGGGTAGGGCGAGGCTCCGTCCGAGCCGCGGGACGTGACACCACCCTGCCCTTGACGGTATCACGCGCCACGGCTCGCACGGAGCCCCGCCCTACCGACCGGGGAGCGCATCCCCACCGGCCCGAGGTTTTTTTGCAGCCGGCTTTCTCACCGAACGCCTGGCGGTCTTTGGCGGCGGTTGTTCGAGCGCAGCGCCGCTCGTAATAGCAGGCTCCCCGGGAGCAGACGCCGCGGACTTCGGTGGGTCGGCATATATCATTCGAAACGCCTCAACGGTCGCGGCGTTTCCCGCATCGACCAAAGCACGCAAAACGCCGTCGTCTTCCGTAAGCACACGAAAACCA
>JAFAJU010000203.1 GCA_019236035.1 Verrucomicrobiota bacterium
GAGCCTGCATCGCTCAAAAATCTCTAAGGATTTGTGAGCGATGCAGGTTAGGACCTGTCTCCGACCCTAATCTCGGGCCCCAATAACCTTTGCTTTTGCGGCGATCTTCTTGGTCAGATAGGCGGTGATCACCGGCCTCGCTATCGACCAGATACCCTTCCACGCCTGTCCTAGCAGGCCGATACTAGGATTTTTCGCTTTTTGAGAGTCCTGGGTGTGGATGTAAATCTTCTTCTTTCTTGCGGGCAGGCGGGATAATAGCCACCCAAAAATCGCAGCCAGGCTAATCCAACCCCAGGAGTGACTCCTCAACGAATCCGACAAATGCCGCCCAATATCCAGATTTTGGCGCACGAGCAAAGATTGGTCACTCAATGCGGTCCGCGTCCGCATCAGCTCAGCCGCTATTCGCTCTTTTTCTTTTTGTGGGTCAGCCATTCACGATCCTTTTTGAACTCCGCAACTGTAATTGGGAAAATCGGTTTGATGATTCGGTACCGGAGGATCACGCCGGCTACCACGCTGATTAAAAGAAGCACCCCTCCACAGGCGAGCGCGCTCCAACCCCATTCCCAGTGAAAAAGGGACGTCACTAGGTAGAGCAGAAAAACGATCAGCATTACGAGGAATCCGGCAAAAAATACGACCGTGCCGGTGAAAAGCAGCGCCAAAATCAGCAAATGAAAGCCGGCTTCCTTCGACTCGAGCCCAAGCAACCGCAGCCTGAGCTCTAAATAGCTAAGAAAAGTAGCAACCAGGTTTCGAACTGAGTCGCTTGCGGACTGTTTCGAAGGTTGAGCTCCGAGCGAGCCATCGGGATCCATGGATCATTTCCGAAACATGAGCCCCAACAGAAAGCCAAGACCGAGCGCAATGAAAACTGCCTTGGTCGGGTTTTCGCGAACGTAGGCTTCTCCTTCGGTCTGCCAGGTCTTTGCCTTGGATCTCGCATCAGACCAAGCGCCTTCCGCGACGCCCCGGAATTCTCGAGCCTTGCTCTCGGCTGCCTGTCGAAGTTCTTCCGCCTTTTGTTCGGCTGCACGGCGGATCTCCTCAGCTTTCGCTGTTGCTGCAGCCTTAAAGTCGTCCGCGGCCGATTTTACATGATCTTTGGCGCTGTTCGCCGCTTCCTGGGGATTCTGATGTTCGTCCATAGTATATCCTTATAATCGCTGAATCTCTTGGCTCCCGAAAATACGTTTATAAATGAGTCTGTTCGCTGCGCATCGAAAAATCAAGAACCCTGGTCGCCGCAAGATCTTCGTATTTCCCTTCGATTCAGGTCTCACGAAAAATTATTCGGGCCTTACTTAAATCATAGGGCGAGATTTCTACTTCAACCTTGTCCCCGGGAACAATTCGGATGAAATTTTTGCGCATTTTTCCACTGATGTGAGCTAAGACCCGTTGGCCGTTGGGCAGGGTTACCCGAAACATCGTGTTTGGCAGCACCTCCGTTACAACCCCTTCCGCGATCAGTGGTTGCTCTTTCGACATTGAGCCTAATCCTGCCTGACAATGGGGAAATTTTCAATTACGCACATCAAACCGCACGAACCCGAATCGGTTCGGTACATGGAAACTCTCAACCAGGGTTGGCGACCAGGCGGTCAACTCGCGTACCCGATCGTTCGGTTGCTCAATTCGCGTAAAGTTCGCTCGCCAAACCGGGCAACGTGTCGGATGACAGTCCGCGAGAGATTCAAACCGGATCTGGAACGCAGCCACCCACCCGTATGAGAGGACGCCACAGGCAGTCTTGAGTCCATCGCAACGCCAATTGAAATCTCTTTTCAGACCGGTCCGAGTCCTTCGGATGAAAACATCCGTCACAGTATTGAGCGGATTGATCCCGATCTCGAAATAGAACAACGAATCCCCAAAAGGATCGAGGAAGACTTCGACGACCTCTTCCTCCCACAGAGCGTCACCTCGGTTTGTCTTCGTAGCCCAAGGCAACAGGTCCTGACAGAGGTAGAGGCCATGCAGTTCATTGTCGCTCCAGCCAAGCCGCACTTCCGTACCCCACCGGGGCTGGCGACCGGACACGTTCTCAAGCAAAGAAACCCTCGCACAATTGGCCCAGACGCCATGCAAAGCATCCAGTGAAGATAGATCCCAGCTAGGCGTCTTTGGGCAGACTAGCTCTGGTAGACGCGCGACCATGGTGTTTCGCTACTGGTGTGGCCGGCCCGCTCAAAAATTTCTAAGGATTGATGAGCGATACACTAGGAACGCTGGTCGTCAATCAGCTTGCTAAATTGATCGAAAAAGTAGCTCGCGTCATGCGGCCCCGGCGAAGCCTCGGGGTGATATTGCACGCTGAATATCGGATGCTCCTTGTGCCGCATCCCCTCCACGGTTTGATCATTCAAGTTGATATGTGTGATCTCCACGTTTCCAGGCAGCGACTCGGCGTCAATCGCGAATCCATGGTTTTGCGATGTAATGGACACCTTGCCAGTCGTCAGATCCTTGACCGGCTGATTCCCGCCGCGGTGCCCGAACTTAAGTTTAAACGTCTTACCACCATACGCCAGGCCGAGCAGCTGGTGACCCAGGCAGATCCCAAAGATTGGGCAACGCCCAAAGAGTCGCTGCAGCTCGTCGGAAAGATAGGGCAACGCGCCGGGATCACCCGGCCCGTTTGACAGAAATATCCCGTCCGGTTTCATCGCCAGCACATCCTCTGCCTTTGTGGTCGCGGGAAGGACCGTCACTTTGAATCCGTGCTGCCGCAATCTGCGGAGGATATTGAATTTTATACCATAATCGTAAGCCACAATGTTGTGGCGAATGGGCAGCAATGGCTTGAAGGCCTGGCCGTTCTCAAGCACCTCACCTGACTGGCCGCCTGAGCCTTTCACGATCGTCCAATCGCGACTTCGCCGGTCTTCCGGATCCCACTCGTACGCATTGGGAGTCGTCACTTCCTTGACAAAGTCAGAACCGGTCATCGTCGCGCTGCTCAGAGCGCGCCGCATGGCTTCCTCCGGTTCTTTGATCTCGCTACTGAGGCACGCTCGCATCGCTCCTCTCACCCTGAGGTGTTTTGTCAGTGCCCGCGTGTCGACTCCTTGAATCCCGCAGATGTTCCACCTCTTCAGGTAGTCTTCCAGTGATCCCGCGGCGCGCCAGTTGCTAGCGATCGGCGAAAGTTCACCGACCACAAACCCGCGCACATGGGGCTGAAGGCTCTCTTCATCGAGCGAGTTGACCCCATAGTTCCCGATGAGCGGATAAGTCATGGTGACGATTTGACCACGATAGGAAGGATCGGTCAGCACTTCCTGATACCCGTTCATCGATGTATTGAAACAAATCTCGCCAACGGCCGTCCCCTCCGCGCCGAAAGCTTCTCCAAAAAAGGTCCGCCCATCTTCCAGAACAATGAGAGCCTGCTTCATTTTGGGCGAGAATATGGAAACGATTTGCCCATCTTCCAAGTGGAAACTCTCCAGCCTGCGTCCTTCTATAGCCTCACGCAAAGGTACAGAAGCACCAAGACGAACGACTCCCGCATTAGGTGTCCTTGTCACGAAGGATTCCCTGAAGCCCTTTTCTGCGCGCGCTAGCCACACGCCGAAATTGCGTCGTTTTTGGTTGCGGCTACGTTGCCGCCAATCGCCGCACTTCCTGGCCCAGGGTCACCGCCAGGCTTCCACGCGGGGCGACATAAATTTGACCCAGCCCCAGCCATTCCCCCAAAAGAGCCAACTCTCCCGCCAGAGCTTCGGCCACCTGCGCGCGGTCCACACCCGGCTCCTCTAGCGCAGACAAGACGTGCAACCTCCCCAGCTTTCGGTCCGCCTTCAGGTCAACTCGCGCGACGAGTCGATCTCCGAGCAGAAAGGGTAAAACGTAGTAGCCATGCTCCCGTTTGTGCGCCGGCGTGTAGATCTCGATCCGGTAACGAAATTGGAACAGACGCTCTGGCCTCTTCCGCTCCCAGACAAGAGGGTCAAATGGCGAAATGAGTGCCTGCCCGATTACGCGCCGAGGAACTTTTGCGTCGCGATGCAGGTAGGCTTTCCAGCCTTCCACGGTCACCGGCACAAGTTCCCCTGTCTCCACCAGCTCGCCAATCCGTGCGCGGGCTTCCTCCGGTTGGAGGCGAAAGTAGTCCCGCAAATCGAATTCCGTGGCTAGCCCGAGTGCGCGGCTGGCGATTCGAACTAGTTCTCGGTGCGCGTCTTCCAGCGACAGAGCCTGCGCGTTCAAAAGCTCAGGTGGGATCACGCGTTCCGTCAGATCATAGAGGCGCTGAAAATTGTGCCGGGTTGCGGTGGTGATCCGACCGCACCAGAACAGAAATTCAAGGGCGGCTTTCGTATCGCTCCAACCCCACCAGCCACCCGAACGGCCCAGCCGTTCCTCAGCCAGATGTTGTTCGATTTCCCCCGCACTGGCCGGCCCATGCTCCTTCACAACCTCTAAGACCCTTTCAATAAAGTCCGGCCTTCTCTTGGCGAAGCGGGCGAGTGATTTCCAAGTTCCTACAAAATTGCGTGCACGTTCCATTCGCCAGCGGAGCAGGGGAAACGCTTCGAGCGGTAGCAAACACGCTTCATGTCCCCAGTATTCGAAAAAGCGACGCCGACTTCGTTTATAGCAGGCCTCATCCAACAGCTTGACCGGGTAAGGTCCAAGCCGCGAAAACAGCGGGAAATAATGTGCTCGCATCAATACGTTCACCGAATCGATCTGTAGCATCCCGATGCGCTTAAGGACCGCTATCACATGGCGTTGAGTCACCCGGTTTGACGAGCGGTTCCCAAATCCTTGCGCCTTCAGAACCGCCCGTCGCGCTTCCGCAATGGAAAGTGTCGCCGGGGAAGCGTGTCCTTTTTTGTGAAGCTTTCCGCGCACAAGCTCGCTCCGTCGCCTACCAGGAGAGCTGGTTCCAATAGGTGACCGCCCCGTTGTGTTTTCTGACGAACTGCACCGACCCGTCTTGTGAAACGACCATAGCCAGACACCTCGGGTAGCCGTGACAGAATCGATAAACGGCGCGATGCCGTGTTCCGACATTGTCGAGTGGTTCGTTTACCCAAATGTCACCCTCCAAATCGAGTGCGTGCCGGACACCTTTCAGGTCAATTGCATCAAAGCGGAGCTCTGCACCGAACCCGACCAGCTCTAAAGCGCGGGTCACGACCAGGGCACCATCTACGGCCATGAGATCTGCCAGGAAGTGCGCAAAATCGAACAAGGCTTCGTCCAGATCGCTCAGATTGGCATCCGTGAGCGCCTGATATTCCGTCCATCCGGCGCTTGGTTTACCCTGTTCGACCGCTAGTTGCGACAAACGAACGATAGCCCGCATCAACATCTGCCCATACCGCCTCCGTGCCGGACAATTTGCAATCAGGTATTTGAAACGAACTGCCTCGTCAGGGTCCCGAATGACCGCTTCGTCATCTGGATCTACAATCACCAAAGTGCCCCCATGGCGCCCATTTCGCACGACCGAAAGCGTCCGTAAGAGGATGTTGTAAGACATCATCCTCACAAAATCTACATCGACCGGAACATATTTGGCGTCCGAGCGTTGACCAAAAGCCTCGTTTAGAAAGCTGCGGCGTACCTCAGAAAATACTTTTTGCAACCATCTTGATTCGAAAAGATCAAAGGCCTGAGACTCGATACGACCTCCGGTCAGCGTGGCAATACGGCTTCTTCCAAGGTGAATCGTCAGCCGGCCTGGCCCGAGCGAATGGATCACGAGAGATTCAGGTTCCGTCGGTCCACGATAGCGTCCACCGGCAAGGCTACTCAGCCAGCGGGTTCCCGAAACAACCATACCCCAGATTTGAAGTTCCTGGTGGAGACTTGGAGAAACCCCGATCATCGACCGAAAAAACAGAGCCGCCATCGAAAGCCTGCGAATCTCTTGCTCATTGAACGGTCGCATTCGATCCAGGTAGAGCGGCATCAGTCCGCTGGGTGGACCATCCTCCGGTGGTAAGAGACCCGGGTCGCCGAAAATTAACCGGAACGTTACCGGCCTGTCTTCATCGCGTAGCAGGCTGGCGTGATAGGCGATATCGAATAGCTGACGAAGATGATGTTCCTGTGGCAATTGCGCCAGCCGATCTTTTGGCCAGGCTTTTTTTACTAACTCTGCCAGTTGTGAAGGATAAGAATAACCAAGATAACTTTGAAGCGGTTGCGTCATTTCAGATCTGCCGGCTGCCAATTGAGCGGCCCAAAGATTGCAACTATGCCGCCATTCTAGAAAAATTCAAAAACGCTGAAGAAAACGCCGAGAACGCCGGGAACGCCCGAGAACGCCGGGAAC
>JAFAJU010000595.1 GCA_019236035.1 Verrucomicrobiota bacterium
GGCCGTTGTCGATGACCCGGATCAGCAACGCGCCCACAATGGCGCCGAGCACCGTGCCGACGCCGCCAGTCAAAGCGGTGCCGCCGATAACCGCAGAGGCGACGGCTTGGAGCTCCAGCCCGTCGCCGATCGAGGGAAGGGGCGAGCCTAAGCGGAAAACTTCGATTGTGCCCGCGAACCCGGCAAGCAACGCGCACATCACGAAACATGTCATCTTAACCCACCAGACCGGAACCCCCATTGAGGCCGCCGCATCAAGAAAGCCTCCGGTGGCGCGAAGCCAATTGCCGAAGTTCGAGCCGTTCAACATCGTGGCGGCAACGAGCCCGATGATGGCGAACCAGATGAACGAAGCGCGAAAGAGTCCGCCCGGACCGACAAACTGGGTGAATACGCCGATTGGCAGATCGCTGGAAAGCAGCGGCGGGAAGCCGCCCGTAACGACGACGGTCAAGGAGCGCACAATAAAAAGCATTCCCAGCGTTGTGATGAAGCTGGGAATATTGAACGCCAAAGTGATGAAGCCGTTGGCAAAGCCCACCATCGCGGAGATCGCCAGCCCGAGCAGCATGGCCGGGATGAAAGGGAGACCGGCGTCAGTCATTAGCGCGACCGACACGGGCATCAGGGCGAACATCGAACCGACCGAGAGATCGAACTCGCCGCAAATCATGAGTACCGTCACGCCGATAGAGACCAATCCCACTTCAGGTAGCAGACCAAGGATGCCACGAAGATTTTCGGCCGAGAGGAACACGCCGCCGGAACGGAACTCGAACACCACCGTCAGAACCACGAGGAGCGCAATCCCTGCCAGCTCCGGCTTCTCAAGATAAATTCTGAAGAGCCTTCTCACTGTTCCTATGGATCTGCTGGGCGATCGAACCTCTCGCGCAGCCGACTTTGTCGGGATCGGCGGCCTCAGCGCTTGCCTTGCTTGGAAAGCGCCATGATGGAGTCGGCCTGATCCGGGGTAATCACCGCTTCACCCGTATCGATGTCGGCCGGCACCAAGCCGATGTTTTTCTTGAGATAAACCTCCATCACCGGCATGAAGCCCTGCTCATAGGGCTGCTGATCGATTTCGATCTGAATATAACCGGCCTTCATCATGTCGAGCACCTGCGGCACCAGATCAAAGCCGCCGAGGAGCACTTTGCCTGGCGGAATTGCGCGATCCTTAAGAACCTTGGCCACGCCGGCATGCCAGAATCCCATATCGAAGTAGGCCGTCGTATCGGGGTGAGCGTTGAGGTAGGCGCCGACCCGGTCCGAGACAACCGCGAGATCGGTGCCGGAGTCGATCTTTTCAATGGTCACTTGCCGGTCCGGGTTCGCCTTTTTGAAAGCTTCCAACCCATTCATGACACCTTGGGCACGCTGCTCGGCCCAGTTCTGGCCGGGCGCGCTCACACCGACTAAGACGCGGATCGGCCCTTCTTTGGGGAAGAGAGCCGACAGGCGCTTGCCCAGGGTCGTTCCGGCCGGGATGAAGTTCTGCCCGATGAAGGCTTCCCTTAACCCAAGCTCTGGACCTGCGGTAGCGTCGACATTCGACGAAATCACCGTTATACCCTTTTCCTTGGCGTCCTTCAGCACCCCAACGAATGCGTTGTTATCAACCAATGATGTGATCAATGCATCCGGCTTTCGAGCGACAGCCGCTTGCATGTTACCGACCTGTTGTTCGACTGAACCTTCCGTTTGCACAAAGATGAACTGGCCTTTCGCTCCCGCTTTGCTGCAGGCATCGTCAAAGCCAAGCTTTACCGCCTGCCAGAACGCATTGGTCGTCGACGAATGACAAGTGAATACGATGTTGAGCGATTCAGCGGCCAACGCGGACCCTGCGAACATCCAGGAGAATGCCAGGGCGCGGGCCACGAACGTAAAAGTCGAACCTGGGGGGAATCTGAAGGTCACCATAGGAACTCGTGGTTGGTCTCTATTTGAAGCTGGAAACAGACAAGAGGGGGGGTATTTGAAAAGCGGCATTTAAACAGAGAGCCACTAAGCGAGTCAAGTAGGGATAGACCGGCTGCGCGATGTAACAGGCTTCCAGCGTGTATTCAACCTGAACTCCGAAGTCGAGGAGCCGTCCCATCGTTCGTCACGCGCCGCGTGACGACGAGTACCAGGACGTCTCTAAAGGTTACCGGACCAGCATTCCCGCCCGGGCCAGTGACTGCAGACCTTCCCGGAGGTGCTTTGCTACAGCTGCGGCGATCGCGTCCGAGCCTTCGACCGGCGCGCCGTTCTCATAAACCGGGGTGTCACTTGATTGCACAATCTGGATCAAGTCGTGAGCAACTAGTTCTAGATCGCGCGTGCCGTCCAGCAGCAAGATTAATTGGCGGCTAAGCGGGTCCGCAAATCTACGGGAGATATGGAGCGGGCTGGTCGCGTAGTCGCTGCGTTGCAACTCTGACCGGGCCAATTCACTGGTGGCCGGCCGATTGCTGACCCGATTGGTCACCGCGGCTGGGAAGACGCTTAAGCGAAGAGAGCCTGAGCGGTGAGCTCGCATAAGTGCGTCAGCGAGCACCTCAGATTCGTCGCATTCGGATGAAGCAGGAGATTTTCGTCCGAGTTCGGATCTGGCTACCTCAAGCAGCCTCGCAAAGGAAACGAAGCAGGGATATTGCGCACAGAGAAAGGTTAGGGCGGCGCCAACCAGCGGATGCTTACTTTCAATTTCATCTCCGCCGGCACACTGGAACACAACAGCAGTTTCCCCCGCAGATCCCGGGCTTTCGACAGGGATCGCGTCACACAAAGCATAAAGCTCAGCGACACGTTCAAGCAGCAGGTCAGGCGCGAGCTTTATTTCCTGGTGGCAGAGCAGATTCTGCCTGAATCCGCAGGCAGAAAGAAAGTCCTTGAACTGCTCCCGAACGATCTCGCTCGTGGCCTCAAGCGCGGTCAGCACTTTCTTAACTTCGGGAGTGAATTTTGCCAGGTTTAGCTCATACGGGCTGGCCTCTCCGACGAATTGAAGACCATGGCGTCCGGCATCCCTGATAAAGTCATGAAAGTAAAACGATACATTCACATCGCTGAGGTCGTCGTGAAAAAAACCTGCGTCGGGGTAGCCCACTGTCCGGTCGAATTCCGCTCGAATCGCCTCCACATAGTAGTCGGATTCCACTCGCGACTCCGAGATGAATTTCAAGAGTCCTCTCGCCTGGCCGATTTTCTCGGCCGGAGTTTCGAAACAAGAGGCTTGGAAGCGCATCATGCCGCGCACGAGATCGCGAAAATGATTCCCTGGGTAAGCATTGTAACTAACGTAAGCGACCCCTTGCGGGTTAAGCATTTCGCGGCAAACGCCCAGGAGACGTTCCCGAACCGGTTGCGGAACCCAAGAGTAGACACCGTGAGCAATAATAAAGTCGAATTTGCCGAATTGCTTCTCGGTTGCCTGACAAAGGTCCACTGAGAACAGCGTAATGTTCCGCAGGCCCAAATCAGCCACAAAAGCCCGACCCCAGTCGATCGGATGGCAGGCCAGGTCGAGCCCTACAAATTCGCTGTCCGGCAGATAGAAAGCCATCGGTATGAGATTTCGGCCGGCCCCGCACCCAAGCTCCAGAACGCGGCAACGGTCGATTGGCGCCGGGCGCATTCCGCGGAGAAAGGCGACAGTCGCGAGCCGGCCAGGGTGCGTTTGTGGAAAACTGATACTCGGATACAAGACTTGATCGTATGCAGTTTGAAGGCCGGTTTCCATAGGCTCGTCAGCGATCCCTACCGAGCCGCAAGGACAAACAGCCGATGAAACGGAAACAGGACGCGTCCGTCGGCGAGCGGCGCAAACTGATCCCGATAAAGGCTGGCCAATTCACCAGTGAAAGCCGACCGGGTATCATCGTCCGGCAAGCCTGCCAGGAACG
>JAFAJU010000205.1 GCA_019236035.1 Verrucomicrobiota bacterium
CAGGCCCCCGCTTCCAATACACAGGACGCTGGCCGCTTTTATCCGTTTTTGCCCTTCAAGCGTCACTTCCGGCATGATGAGGTGCCGGGAATAACGCGCAATCTCATCGTTGCTGAAATCTATGTTCTGCAACCGGTCTTCGGAAATAATGCTGTTGGCCATACTCAAGGGGCAGCAAACTAACTAGGAGTTTAAAAAAATGCAACGCCTAGTAATAACGCCGGCGCCGCCTATAATAGGCGAAGATTCCAGCCTGCGTCGCTCGCAAATCCTTAGAGATTTGTGAGCGATGCAGGCTTAGGCAGCGAAAGCGTTACCACTTATGAACGAGGAACTTCAGCGCCTGCAAGAAGACACATCCAGGGTGAAAAACTGGAAGCGGTGGGGTCCATACCTCTCCGAACGTCAATGGGCCACCGTTCGCGAAGATTATTCGAACGGCGGCAATCCTTGGGATTACTTTCCCCACGACCACGCCCGGAGCCGCGCTTACCGCTGGGGAGAGGATGGATTGCTGGGCATCACTGACCGGGAATGCCGGCTTTGCTTTGCTCTCGCGCTGTGGAATGGTCGCGACCATATCCTCAAGGAGCGCCTCTTCGGACTCACCGGACCGGAAGGTCATCACGGAGAGGATGTCAAGGAGTGCTACTTCTACCTCGATTCGTCGCCCACGCACTCATACCTGAAAGCGCTTTACAAATACCCGCAGCCGGCCTTCCCGTACGAGCAACTGGTTCGGGAGAACCGCGGGCGTGGGATGGACCTCCCCGAGTATGAGCTCACTGACACCGGCGTATTTGATGAGAGCCGCTATTTTGACGTGCTCGTCGAATACGCTAAACGAACCCCGGACGACATCCATATCCGAATAACTATAGCGAATCGCGCCGGCGACGACGCCGAGGTCACACTTCTCCCCACCCTCTGGTTTCGCAATACCTGGACGTGGGGCTGCGCGCACGAAGGTTGCGCGGTCAAGCCGCGAATCTGGCGCGACAACGACGGCCGTATCCAGACTCAACACGAAACACTCCCGGCAATGTATTTTTTCTTCGAGCCGACTGAGGAATTCCTCTTCACTGAAAACGAGACAAATTTTCGGCGCCTTTACGGGGTCGGCGATAACTCGCCCTTCGTGAAAGACTCGTTTCACGCCTACGTTGTTTCGGGTGACAAAACGGCAACTAATCCGGCGCTTCACGGGACCAAGGTCGCTCCGGTCTATCGCATGAAACTTGCCGCTGGGGAGTCCCGGAGCGTTTGTCTTCGGCTCGTTTCTCTGGCCGAGTGGGACGGCAAATCTGAGGCGGACCCAGAACTGTTCGAGACGAGGAAAAGTGAAACCGACGAGTTCTATGAGCGCCTGCTCGGGAGCCTAGACCCGGAGTCGCAGAACGTAGCGAGACAGGCGGGCGCCGGCTTGCTTTGGAGCAAACAGTTCTACCACTACATCGTGAAAGACTGGCTGACTGGGGATCAATATCAGCCTAAGCCGCCGGGCGACCGGTGGGCGGGGCGGAATCATGATTGGTTGCATGTCTATAGTCGCGACGTGATCTCGATGCCCGATAAATGGGAGTATCCCTGGTTCGCCGCGTGGGACCTGGCGTTCCACATGCTGCCGTTTGCTCATCTCGATCCGACCTTCGCCAAGGAACAATTGGAACTATTTCTGCGAGAATGGTACATGCACCCGAACGGCCAGATCCCGGCCTACGAGTTCGCATTTGCTGACGTCAATCCGCCGGTGCATGCATGGGCGGCCTGGCGAGTCTATAAGATTAGCGGTCCGCGCGGGAAACGCGACATCGATTTCCTGGAAAGCGTTTTTCACAAGTTGCTACTGAATTTCACGTGGTGGGTAAATCGCAAGGACACCGAAGGCAACAACATTTTTTCCGGAGGTTTTCTCGGCTTGGACAATATCGGCGTATTCGATCGGTCGAGACCTTTGCCAACGGGCGGCTACCTCCAACAGGCTGACGGGACAGCGTGGATGGGTTTCTATTGTTTAACCATGCTGTCGATGGCCCTGGAGCTTGCGCGAACCCGCCCGGCTTATGAGGACATGGCTTCCAAGTTTTTCGAACACTTCATCGCCATCTGCGAATCCACAAACACACTCGGAGGCAACGGGCTGTGGGATGAAGAAGACGGTTTCTATTACGATCAGTTGAAAATGGATGGAAAAACCATCCCGCTAAGGACCAGATCGCTGGTGGGACTGCTTCCGCTCGTCGCCGTAGAGGTTCTCGAAGAGGAACATCTCATGGCCTTCAAGGGCTTCCGGCGCCGGCTGGAGTGGTTCTTGAAATATAGGCGGGATCTCGCGGAATTAATTTCTATCGCCACCAAAGACGGGCATACCCATCGCCTTCTGGCGGTGCCGACCAAAGAACGGCTTTGTCGGATCCTGCGTTATCTTCTGGATGAGAATGAGTTCCTTTCTCCGTTCGGCATTCGATCGCTTTCGAAGGCGCATGCCAAGCAGCCTTACATCTTTCACGGGGACGGCCAGGAGTACCGTGTCGATTACGTCCCGGGCGAAGGGAACACCCTTCTTTTCGGCGGAAACTCAAACTGGAGAGGACCAGTGTGGTTTCCAATCACATATCTGATCCTCGAGGCTCTCGAACGTTATTACCACTTCTACGGGGATGACCTTAAAGTCGAATGCCCAACCGGCTCAGGCGTTCTTAAGAATCTTCAGCAAGTTGCGGATGAGATCGCCCATCGATTGATCCGCCTCTTTTTGCCGGACAGCCAAGGTCGACGCCCGTGCCATGGTCAGGAACTGCGGTATGCCTCCGATCCACACTGGAAAGAACTTGTGTTGTTCTATGAATATTTTCACGGGGAAACGGGACGCGGTTGCGGCGCCAGCCATCAGACAGGTTGGACGGGGATCGTCGCGCGGTTGATGCGGGCGCGGCCAAAAGTACCGAACGAATAGACTCTGCTCAATGAAACTGTCGATCCTGCTTATACTCGCGGTATGGGTTGCGAACACGATCTGCGTGCTCGCCGAAGATGATCCTCCAAAGGCACCGGTGCACGAAGTTGAGGATGAATACTGGGGAACAAAAATTAAGGATCCTTATCGTTGGATGGAAAATATCAAGCAGGATCCCGAGGCGCAGCAGTGGCTCAAAGCACAAGCAGATTTCACAATGCGAACTCTGGACTCAATGCCAGGGTACGGGAAGCTCAAAGCCCGCATAACCGAACTGGTCAACAGCGAACCCGCGACAATCTCTCGCCCGCATCTTCTGGCGAACGGAAACCTTTTTTACCTGAAAACAGCCGCCGGTCAGAACACCGCCAAACTCTGTTTTCGAAAGTCGGCGTCCGCTGATGAAGTTGTCCTGGTGAATCCTGACGAGTTTGGGAAACAGGACGGAAAGCCACACGCGATCAATTTCTATGCGCATTCAATGGACGGATCTCACGTGGCTTTTGGCATTTCGGCGCAAGGATCTGAAAATGCCTTCATTCACGTTGTGGAGACTGCGACGGGCAAAGAAACCGGCGATGTCATTCCCCGATGCGAAGGCTCCGTTGTCTCATGGCTGCCGGATGGCCGTCGTTTCATTTACACTCAGCTTCAAGAACTGAAGCCGGGCCAACCGGCGACTGAGAAGTACTTTTATTCAAAGGCCCGATTGCACGAAATCGGCTCAGATCCGGAAAAAGATGAAGTCTACTTAGCTTCCGGTGCCAATCCAACCATCCCGTTCTCGCCTCAGCAAGCGGCGGCAATTCTTCTCGTTCCCGGCTCCGACATCTGTTTTGCCATCGTCAGCAATTTCGTGCAAAACGAAGTGGCGTTTTATGCGACGCCCTGTGAGGATCTCGGCCCGAACGCCAAATGGGTACAGCTCTGCGATTTTGATGACGAGGTGACCGCAGCGGGCATTCTCGGGCCTGACGTTTATTTCTTAACCCATAAAAACGCGCCAAAGTTTAAGATCATAGCCAGAACGTTCCATGACGGAAAGCTTGGAGCGGTCAAGGAAGTGATTCCCGAAAGCGACAAAGTCATTCAACAGATTATTTCGGCCAAAGATGGGATTTATTACACGGCTTCAGACGGCGTCGACTGTCGTCTATACAAAATTGGAGAAAGCGAGCCGAGCAGGGCCGCAGAAATCGCACTGCCATACGAGGGGTGGCCCAGCTTTTATGGAGTTGAAGATTACTCAATTGGTGATCTTCAAATGCCGGGTGTCTTATTTGATCTTACAAGTTGGACCAGAGCCGCGGCATTTTGTCGCTACAGTCCTGACCAGGGTGTGGCGACCGATCTGAACCTCCAGCCGCTGGGACCCTACGATCATCCGCCGGACCTTGTGTCGGAGGAATTGAAGGTGAAGAGCTACGACGGGACACTCGTTCCGCTATCAGTGTTGGGGCTGAAGAAATTCAAACGAGATGGCAGCCGTCCGGTTTGGCTCCAGGGTTACGGGGCGTACGGCATCGTAGACGAGCCGGCCTACTCTCCTTCCATGCTGGCAGGGCTCGAACATGGATTGTGGCGAGCGGTTGCTCACGTTCGTGGCGGTGGAGTTTATGGCGACGCCTGGCATCGGGCCGGCATGAAAGCTACCAAACCGAATACCTGGAAAGACTTTATCGCATGCGGCGAGTATCTTATTGAGAACGGTTATTCCGCCAAAGAGAAGTTAGTGGGTCTGGGCGGAAGCGCTGGCGGTATCCTGATTGGCCGAGCCGTCACGGAGCGCCCCGATCTGTTCGCAGTCGCTTGTCCAATTGTCGGCGCCCTGGACACGCTCCGCGCCGAACTGACAGCCAACGGCCCTCCCAACATACCGGAATTCGGAACCGTGAAGAATAAGGCTGAATTCGAAGCGCTCCGGGAAATGAGCGCTTATGAGCATATCCTGCCGGGAACCGCTTATCCTGCGTTGTTGTTTTACCACGGCTATAACGACCCGCGGGTTGATGTTTGGATGTCGGCCAGAGCGGCGGCCCGATTCCAGGCGGACACGACGAGCGGCAAACCGGTGCTACTGGACATCGATTACGAGAGCGGACACGGCATCGGCAATACCCGGGCTCAACAAATTCGCCGCTTAACTGACTTGCTCGCATTCGTGCTCTGGCAAGTCGGCGATCCGGAGTTTCAGCCGGAAAAACCAAAATCGTAATAGATCCGGCCGGTAGGGGCGCGCTCAGGCCGGTAGGGGCTTGGAGCGCGCCCCTACCGGCCTCACCATAAAATCGCTAGCCAGATAACGAGAAAAACTATCGGGATCAGAACCGGCGCGCTGACACCAAGAAACTGATTCCTTGGCTTGCAGACAAGAAAGAGTCGATCTTTCGGGTATTGCGTCGAGGCAAAATGCCTGAGCTCATTGATCGCAAAGAGTCCACCTGTCAACGCTACAGCGACCAGCACGACACACGCGATGCCGACAAGCGGCAACAAGTCGAGCAGCTTCCGCTGGACGACCGCTAACGGTTTGCTTTGGTCTGCGGCCAGCCCATTCACCGTAATGGCGTAAGCGGTCAGCAGAAACGACTGCGAATTGACCAACCAGGATATGCGCTGATTTATAAGATCGTCTTCGTGCGATAGCCGCGCATGAATCAGCGAAAAGTCCGGATCCATAAGACTGATGGGCTGCCGCCGGTCACGTTTCGCGGCGGCGAGCCCAAGTCTTTTAAATTAATGGTTTTCCGCGGACCACCAATGGTGATTATCTCTCTCGATCAGTTTTGTAGCCGCCTCCGGCCCCCAGGTTCCCGATGCATAATTCGGAAAATCTTCAACTGGGTTATTGTTCCAGGCCTCCAGGATCGGTGAAGCCGCCTCCCAAGCTGCTTCCACCATGTCGGAACGGTGGAACAAACTCGTGTCTCCAACCATACAATCGTACAGCAGTTTTTCGTATCCTGTGGTGGGTTGAAGGTCTCCAAACTGGTCGTAGTCAAACTCCAAGCGAACCGACCGGGTACAAATTGTCGGGCCGGGAATCTTCGCGCGCACCTGGATAGTAATTCCCTCCTCAGGTTGAATGCTGAAGATTAAATAGTTTGGCGCGATTGGATCCGCCTCGTTGGTGGCAAACAGTGACAAAGGAGGCGTCTTAAAGCGAAAGACGATCTGCGTGGTACGTCGTGGCAGCCGCTTGCCCGAACGTAAATAGAAGGGCACTCCCGCCCAGCGCCAATTCTCGATCATAAGCTTGATCGCGGCAAAAGTTTCTACTCGAGAGTCTGGGTTCACGTTCGGTTCCTGGCGATAAGCCGTCAGCTTCTTGCCGCCTACCACCCCTTCTCCATATTGCCCCCGCACAGTGTTCCAAAGCGCTTCTTCAGGCGTGGTCCGCCGAATTGAACGGAGCAACTTAACCTTTTCGTTCCGGATCGCCTCGCCCTCCAGTGAGGTTGGCGGCTCCATTGCAATCAACGCCAGGAGCATGAACATATGGTTCTGCATGACGTCACGAAACGCGCCTGCTGTTTCGTAGAATGCTCCCCGGCCTTCCACTCCAATTGATTCGGCCACGGTCAGCTGCACGTGGTCGATGTAACGTCGATTCCAGATCGGCTCAAAGATCGCGTTGCCGAGTCGGAATACCAACAGGTTCTGCGCCGTTTCTTTGCCCAGATAGTGGTCGATCCGGTAAATTTGATGTTCTTGCAGGACCGACGTGAGCTTGGCATTAAGTTCACGCGCCGAAGCCAGATCGTGTCCGAAAGGCTTTTCAATGATGACACGGCGCCACCGGCCGTTTTCTTCAGCAACAAGGCCTGCCTCCGATAGTTGGCGTGCGATCGTCGCGAAGTAGTCTGGCTGCACCGACAGATAAAACACCACGTTGCCGGATGTCTTAAGATTCTTCTCCGATTCGGCGAGTGCCTCCGCAAGTTTCTTGTAGGTCGCCGGATCATCGAAATTGCCTCCGCAGTACGAGATACGGCCCCGGAACCGGCCCCACAGGTTCGGGTCGACCGGCTGCGTCCCAAGCTCGGCGAGATCTTTACCGAGCTGGTCGCGAAACACTTCGTCTGTGAGCGGCCGGCGTGCGACCCCGATGATACTGAAGTCCGCCGGCAGCAAGTGGTAGGACGCCAGATTGTAGAGCGATGGCACCAGTTTTCGTTTAGTCAGATCACCCGAAGCGCCAAAGATCACCAGGGCACAGGGTTCCGCTGCTTGAGGAATAGGACATGCATCCATAGTTGATTAGTTTCCTGGGTAAATTTCGACGTGCCCGCCGAACTTTTTTCTCATTGCAGATAGCATCTTCTCCGCAAACGTGTGTTCTCGTCGGGAACGAAAACGCGTAAAGAGCGCAGCGGTTAAAACCTCGGCAGAAACAGCCTCCTCGATCGCAGCCTGTACCGTCCAGCGACCCTCGCCGGAATCTTCGACGACCCCGCTGAAGTGGCTCAGATCTGCGTCTTCGGCCAAGGCCATCGCGGTCAAATCCAGAAGCCAGGAGCCTATCACGCTCCCGCGGCGCCAAAGCTCCGCGATGTCCGCCGCGTTAAAGTCGTATCGGTATCCCTTCGGAAGTGATTCCGAGGCCGCCCCGCGCATGATATCGAATCCCTCGGCATACGCCTGCATCACCCCATATTCGATGCCGTTATGGATCATTTTAACGAAATGGCCTGCTCCGGAAGGCCCGCAATACAGGAAACCCTTCTCCGCGGTGCTCGTAAACTTTTCCCGTCCCGGTGAAGACGGGATATTTCCTTGGCCGGGTGCCAACGTCTCGAAGATCGGTTCGAGACGTTTAACGGTTTCTTCGTCGCCGCCGATCATGAGGCAATAACCGCGCTCAAGACCCCAGACTCCGCCACTCGTGCCGGCATCCAGATAATGGATTCCTTCCTTCAGAAGCCCGGTGCTTCGGCGAACATCATCCTTGTAAAAGGAATTCCCTCCATCGATGATCGTGTCTCCACTTTCCAGAAAGGGCCGGAGATGCTCGATGGTCTCCTCAGTCGGCGCTCCGGCAGGCACCATAAGCCACACTGCGCGCGGTTTCGCCAGCTTCTTCGCGAGATCTGCAAAGTCCGTGGCCCCGACCGCACCCTCTTTTTCCAGCGCCGTGACCGAGTCTCTCTTCAGATCGAAAACCGCTACGTC
>JAFAJU010000065.1 GCA_019236035.1 Verrucomicrobiota bacterium
CAAGATTTCACCGGCGCAAGTCGGAAAGGGCGCGTAAACCGTTCGCCGTTCACCGTTCACGGTTTGGCGTTCGCCGGAACGCCAAACGAACGCTGAACGGTGAACGCCGAGCGCTGAACGCCTCCCCCTTGCCTCGCCCTGCTTTTACGCCTAATGTTCCCGCTCCGCAGCAGCGCGATGGCCAGGATCTATATAAAAACGTATGGATGCCAGATGAATGAGCGAGACTCCGAACAAGTCGCTCAGATGCTCGTGGAACGCGGCCACACGATAACTGTCAGAGAGGATGAGGCGGACGTAGTTCTGCTAAACACTTGTAGCGTGCGTGATCTGGCCGAGCAAAAGGCCCTGGGTAAAATGGGTATGCTTCGGACCCTCTCGCGCGACCGCCCGATCGTCTATGGCTTTCTGGGGTGCATGGCGCAGAGCCGTGGCTCTTCTCTCCTGAACGAGGTGCCACATCTCGACCTGGTTGTAGGCACGCAAAAATTCCATCGGGTTGCCGATTACGTCGATCAGACGCTCGAGCGAAAATCGGCGGCGCGTTTTGAAGACGTCCGCTTTTCCATCGTTGACGTCGAGGAAGAGGAGAATTCCCAAGGCACTATCCGGGACCACGTTCTTCACGAAGGACAGGTGAGCGCTTTCGTTTCGATTATGCAGGGCTGCAACATGCATTGCACATTCTGCATCGTCCCGTTCACTCGCGGACATGAGCGCAGCCGCCCCGTCAAGGAAGTTGTCGATGAGGTTAGATCTTTGGTCGACCGCGGTGTCAAGGAGGTAACTTTGCTTGGTCAAATCGTGAATCTGTACGGACGGCACGAATTCGGTCACGCGGATGGGAAAGGCCCATTTGTTCAATTGCTCGAAGCTGTTCACGGTGTGGCCGGCCTCGAGCGTATCCGGTTTACATCGCCACATCCGATCGGTTTCCGTAGAGATCTGGTCGACGCGTTTGGACGATTGCCCAAGCTGGTTGAGCATATTCACTTGCCGTTGCAATCAGGTTCCAATCGGATCTTGAAAGCGATGCATCGGACATACACCGCGGAGAAATTCGTCGCGCTAGTCGACCAGATTCGTTCCGTCACACCGGATATGGCTATCACCACGGACATTATCGTCGGTTTTCCTGGAGAAACCGACGACGACTATGCCAGGACGCGTGAGCTGGTCGATCGCATCGGGTTCGACAACGCGTTCGTGTTCAAATTCTCGCAACGAAAAGGTACGCCGGCAGCGGCCATGGAGGCTCAACTGCCTGATTCCGTGAAGGAAGCCCGGAACCATGATCTACTCGAGGTAGTGAATTCGTGGGCGGTGCGGCGCAGCGAACCCTTTGTTGGCCGGGAGGTCGAGATCCTATGTGAGGGACCGAGCAAAACCAATCCAAAGCGTCTCGTAGGGCGCACACGCGGTAACAAAATTGTAGTCTTCGAAGGCAAGCCTCGCCATATCGGTGCGCTGATGAAAATCCGGATCACCCGGTCGACAGGCTATACCTTGTATGGGGATCCGGCGATCCTCGGCGATCTTAACGATTAAGCCCAAATTCCGAATTAGAAACCACAGATCTCGCAGATTAGCACAGATTAGAACTGCATTGAAGCACCGAAGGCTTTGCAACTCTGCGGTGCGAACATTCAAGGATTCTACCTGCATCTAAGTCATTGAATCTGTGGAATCTGCGTAATCTGCAGTTTATTCAAATTTCGGAGTTCAGGTTAAGCGGACCGTCCGCAACCCGGATAACAAAAGCTGAAGGGCGCTGCACGTGCCAGCCGTATGAACGCCGAAACAGTGAACGGCGAACGTTGAACGCCAAACGTTGAGCAGCTTGACTTCCCGGCGTCTTGACTCGTTCTTCCTCTGAATGGCCGAGTTGTTCGACTCTGAGTTTCTGGCGAAGCTGGAGCATCTTTGCCTGTTGTCGCAGCGAATCTTTCGAGGAGCCTTTAGAGCCGAACGGCGCTCGCGTCATCTGGGCTCAAGTTTGGAATTTGCGGATTACCGGAATTACGTCTCCGGGGATGATCCCCGAACGATCGATTGGAACATCTACGGCCGGTTGGATCGTTTGTTCGTTAAACTTTTCGAGGAGGAAGAAGATCTCCAAGTATCAATTCTGTTGGATTGCAGCGCCTCAATGGCTTGGAGTTCGGGCGGCACAACAAAATTTGATCAGGCTCGCAAAATTGCCGCAGCGCTTGCTTACATTGCTCTGGCGAATCTAGATCGTGTTCATCTGTTCAGCTTTGACGATCGGCTCAACGTCGATTCCGGTTTAGGGCGCGGAAAGAGTCAATTCCATCGGTTGCTCAATTTCTTGACCGAGTTAAATCCGACCGATCGAGCCACCGCCCTTTATCCGGTGATTCAGCGGTTCACACAGCAAAACAGACGACGAGGACTGGCGGTCGTCCTCAGCGATTTTTTCGATCCGGCCGGGTACGATTCCGCGTTGAACCTCTTGCGTTTCCAGCGCTTTGAGATCCTGCTGGTCCAGGTCCTCGACCCGGGCGAAATCGACCCTGGATTTTCGGGGGACTTCGAGCTGGAAGATTGTGAAACCGGCCGAAGAATTGATGTCAACTGCAACCAGAGCGTTCGCTCGGCGTTTAAGGTAGCGTTTGAAAGCTTTCAAGACTCACTCAAACGTTACTGCCTCGAGACGCGGAGCGGATTGCTTCAAGCAAAGACCACCGATCCCTTCGACGATCTGATTCTGCGAGTCCTGCGGGAACGAAGGATAGCCGTATGATCTACCCTTTCGCCCTGTGGCTGTTCACCCTGGCACCAGTTGTCGTTGTGTTGTACCTGCTGAAGGTGACCCGTCGCCGCCGGACCGTCTCGGCGCTGTTCTTGTGGCGGCGAGTCGTCGAAGAGCAGCAGCGTCACGCGTTGTTCCATCGGTTGCGTAACTTCTGGTCCTTGCTGTTAAATCTTTTGATCCTGCTCTGCTTGATTCTCGCGGCGGCGCAGTTGCGTTGGCCGGGATTTTCGGGGGTCGAGGGGAACACCTTGCTGGTCATTGATAATCGAGCACGAATGCAAGCCAAGGACGCATCCGGACGAACCCGGTTGGATGTCGCAAAACAGCTTGCGGCGAACATGCTCCGGCAAACAAGTACCAGGAACCCAACCGGGCTCATTATTCTGGAGGAAAAGCCGGTGACCGAGGTCTCTTTGACCGATGATGCCGAGGAGCTGAAGCGCGCGGTGGACGCGATACCACCGTCTGATACCGCCGGAAAACTGGATGACGCTCTGTGGCTGGCGGAACGAATATTGGCGAGCCGGCCTGGAGCAAAGCGGATC
>JAFAJU010000114.1 GCA_019236035.1 Verrucomicrobiota bacterium
GCTCACGAGCGAAGAAAAGGAGTACTACGCGAAGTATTTTGAGAAATCGGTTTATCCGGTGCTCACGCCGCTCGCGGTGGACCCGGTCCATCCTTTCCCACAGTTGCTGAACAAAAGTTTGAACGTCGCAGTAGAGCTTGAAGGCGCCGTCATCAGCACAAATCTGGCCGTCGTCCAGGTGCCGCAAATCCTGCCTCGGCTGCTTTTATATCGGCCGGGGAAAAAGGGAATGTACCGCTACATTTTCATCGGTAACCTCATCCAAACACACGTTGGCTCTCTCTTCCACGGCGTCAGCGTTAAGGGCGCTTATCAGTTTCGTGTGACCCGAAACAGCGATCTGTATCTCGACGAGGAAGAGACTGACAATTTGCTTAAGACGATCGAACTTGAGTTACGGAAACGGAGCCGCGGGGATGCGGTCCGCCTGGAGGTCCAGCGGGACTGTCCGAGCCACATTGCTGACCAGTTGCTGCAAACCTTTGGCCTGACCGGGGACGATCTCTATCAGGTTGATGGACCGATCAATTTCCTGCGCCTGATGGCGGTCATTTCTGAAGTGGATCGGCCGGATCTCAAGTTTCGTCCGTTTGTGCCCGCGATTGTGACCGCGTCGGTTCACGAAGACGACATTTTCTCACAAATCCGGCGCAAACCGATCCTGATACACCATCCTTACGAAAGCTTTCAGACCGTGCTCGATTTCATCGAGCAGGCTGCAGAAGATCCGAATGTCCTGGCAATCAAACAGACACTCTACCGCACCAGTGGCGATTCCGCAATCGTGGCCTCCTTAGCCGAGGCTGCCGAGAGCGGCAAGCAGGTTACCGCGGTAATCGAGCTCAAAGCGCGTTTCGACGAAGCAGCAAACATAAAATGGGCCAGAATGCTCCAGGAAGCCGGCGCTCATGTGGTCTACGGGATTGCCAGCTTGGTGACGCGGGCAAAGCTCGCGCTAGTCGTTCGCAGGGAAGAGGACGGTATCCGTCGCTACCTCCATCTCGGGACCGGTAACTATAATCCAGCAACCGCGAAGCTTTACGAGGATTTCGGGTTGTTGACGTGTGATCCGGAGATAACCAACGATAGCGCAGAGCTGTTTAATTGGTTAACAGGGGTGTCAGTGTTTCCAGAACTTAAAAAAATTAAGGCGGCGCCTAAAGCGCTTCATAAGTTTGTCCTTGGAATGATCGAACGTGAAGTGCTTCACGCCACGAATGGAAAACCGGCTGCGATTTTCGCCAAAGTGAACGCCCTGATCGACGAAGAAGTAATCAAGGCTCTGTGCTTAGCTTCGCAAGCCGGCGTGCAAGTCAATCTCCTGGTCAGGGGTGTCTGCTGCCTGCACCCAGGCGTTCCTGGAGTGAGCGACAACGTGACTGTGCGCAGTATTGTCGGCCGGTTCTTAGAGCACAGCCGGATTTATCGATTCGAAAACGCCGGCAACCCTGAAATTTATCTCGCGAGCGCGGACTGGACGCTACGGAATTTCTTCGGCCGGGTGGAAATCTGTTTCCCAGTTGAGGACGCAGAATTGCGGGACCGGGTCGACCAGATGCTCAGCGTTTATTGGAACGACAATGTGAAAGCGCGGGAACAAAGAACGGAGCCGACGTACATTCGCAGAGTCGTGGAAGGGGAACAAGTGGACGCTCAAGCCTTATTCCAGGAACAGGCGCGCAAGTGCAAGAGTCCAGAGGTAGACCTGAGATCACTGGTGGTAAAGCCAAAGACTGCAGGGAGCCAGGCGATACACCGGGCGCAAAATTTAGGGCAGCCGGCGTAGGCTCAGAACCCCTTTCTCAACTCGCAAAATCCCGGTTGTTTTCTGCATTGATGTACAACTACGCATGTTGTACAAACGTCAAGCGCTCTGCGGCTCCCCCTCTTCGGACTCACAAACCAAGGCCGCTGCGTCCGTCGAAGAGCAGCAGACCGCCACAAATCCATGCACTACCATTTTAAAAACTTCTTTTGGAGGTGTTCTAACTTGAAAAGAAATTCTCTATTTCTGCTACTGCTTTTGATCGCGCTTGTTCCTCTCCCGGCGACTACGTTGGCCGCAAAAAAAGAACTAACCTTTGGCTACATTACGCCTGGTCCTGATACCTGGTACAAAAGGGATGTAGACGGGTTTGTCCTGGCGGCCAAGATGCTCGGCATTAAAACCGTCGTCCTGAACTCAGACTATGATGTGCAGAAAGAACTTTCCAATATTGAATCCTTAATTACCCAAGGCGTAGACGGCATGGCCATCTTCTCCTTTAACCAGCAGGGTGCGACTATTGCTGCAAAAAAATGTAAAGAGGCCGGTATTCCCCTCGTTACCGTTGACAACTGTGGTCAGGCTCTACATAGCGGCAGTGACATTGTAGCCGCCATCGATTTTGACTGGCAGGCCATGGGTAAGAACTATGCTGAATATATGGCTCAAAAGTATCCGGACAAGAAGGTCGCTTTGATTACCGGTCTGCTTGAACACTTACCCGTGCAGATGATAACCGGGGCCATGAAGGAACGCATGAAAGAACTCGGGAAAAACGAGATCGTGGCGATTCGTGACGGGAAATATAACCCTCCGGTTGCTGTTAACCAAGCTCAAGACCTTGTACAATCGGGGTTAAAATTCGACATTCTTTGGATTATGAACGAGGATATGGCCGCCGCGGTAATCCGCTACCTGAAAAACCAAGGTATCCTCGATCAATACGTGGTAATCGCACAGAATGGCTCACCAGCTGGCATACCGCTGGTGCAAAGTGGTGAGCTCAATTACACCATCAGCAGTTCACCAGGCTGGGAGGGTATGGTAGCTTTACTTGCATTGAACCAATACGTCTCCGGCGATTCCAAAGCCGTCAATCAACAAATCATGTTGCCGGTAATCCCAGTGACAAAAGATACCATACTTGATAAGGCGCAGGTCGTTCCCTGGGAGTACGATCCCGTCTGGCTTAATCTGACAAAACAATACTTTCCTAAGTTAGGGGCTTATTTACCCGAGAAAGCCCCCCAGCTTTGACCCACGCCATTCTCCACTAGAATCCTTGAAAGGCAAAATGTGTTGCAGACAAATCAAGTTTTATTCCGGCGTATGTGCCTTAGCCTCACGATGGTTTTGCCTTTCAAGGATTCTGAAGGCGTGACCTGAGGCTATTCGATTTTAATTGGAGTTACCTCTGCAGGCACGCGCCAGTGAAAAAGCAAACGCAGTATGCTAACCGCGCCAAGGCATTTGCCCCTCATCAAAATTTCGGTCCCGCCATTAGCGAGGCCGCTGAACCCCGCTGC
>JAFAJU010000164.1 GCA_019236035.1 Verrucomicrobiota bacterium
GCCATGTTGTGCGGTGGTTTGGTCGGGGGATCGCTGTACCGATGGCGCCCGAAACTGGCGCAATATCCACTCACGGGATTCTGTCTGACTTTGGGGGTATCCTGGTTGCGGAGTGGCCTGCTTTTCTACTTCGATCCTCATTCGGCCGCGGCACAACAGAGGCTCGCGGACATGGGAACGGCCCCTGTGTTGCAAGGTTTGGGCACGGCGTTGATTCTGGCTCTTGTCGCGCAGGTGCGTGATCGCGACGCGCAAACCCGCGCAGCGGCTTCGGCTGAGGCGCGCGCCCTGCAAGCGCGGATGAATCCTCATTTTTTGTGCAATGCTTTGAACGCGTTGGCTGCGCTGTCGACGGTCGCTCCACTGCAAGTGCCTCGGGCGGCAGGACGACTGCACCAATTTCTACGGGCCACTTTCGATCAACACGAGCGACTGCTTGTACCTCTCGAGGAAGAGCTGGCTGTGGTAGGTGCTTATTTAGACATCGAATCGCTGCGGCTCGGTGACCGATTGAAAGTGGAGCAGACGATCGATCCAGGTTTGTCGAAGGTTCTCATACCACCTTTCTCTCTGCAGCCGCTGGTAGAGAACTCGATCCAACACGGACTCTATTCCTCGCCGCGGGCGGGACGGCTCCAGATCGTGGTCAGTGCGAGAGGGCCGTGGCTGGAGTTGAGCGTGAGCGATGACGGGCAAGGTGTGCCTTCGAAGGAAGTCGCACAACTTTTCTTCGGGGAGCGTCCGCGAGTCCACGCGTTGGGGCTTTTGCAGCGGCGGCTGCAAGGATTGTTCGGACCCTCGTTTGCGCTGGAGGCGCGTAGCGAAATCGGAGAAGGCACCACGGTGACTATGCGCATTCCGTTGCGAAAGACATTCGCGGTTGGCTTAATATCGTCGGGAGTTATGCCCCCGGATCTCCATCAATTGGCGTCCAACTAGCTAGGAGTTTAGGTTTTTGGGTTTTGAGTTTTGCGTGGTGCGGAAGCGCATTCCCCCACCAGCCAAACTCAAAACTCAAAACCCAAAACTCAAAACTAGCTGCGCGGCAGTCTGGGCGACCATTGCGGCAGTTGGAATAAAAACAGGCTAGTCGCTTCAATTCTCGCTTCTATTAAGGCAGGCTCCGCTCCCGATGCGGGCATCAGCTCGCTTATCACTTCGACAATGAGCTTTAAGGCAGAATCATTCGATAGACGATGGAACTTCCAGAGCAAGAATCGCAAGCCACCGCTCCGTGCGCGCCATGCACTAATGATGCGACGAGGTTCTCAACGGCGCTCCGTGCCCAACGTGAAGGCGAGCCAATTTGGACGCCGGAATATCATGTGGCGCCTCCTGTGGCCATTCTACAGCTGGTGACAGGTCGCTGGGTTTCACAGATCGTTGGCGTAGCTGCAGAGTTGGGGCTGGCTGACGAAATTCAAACTGGACCTAAAGGGGCGGAAGAACTTGCGGCAGCAAAAGGACTCCACGCCACCACCCTTTATCGGCTGCTGCGCGCGCTCGCAAGTTTCGGTATCTTTGCCGAGCAGGACGACGGGCGATTCAGACAGACTCCGATGTCAGACGTACTTCGCAGTGACGTTGCCTACTCGATGCGGAGCATAGCGCGTGTAAGTAATCACTACTGGATGATGCATGGCTGGATGGGACTCGAGCAGAGCGTGCGGACAGGCACTTCGGCATTCGAACACGTGCACGGGTTGCCTAGCTTCGACTATGCCAGCCGGCGTCCCGAGGTGATGGAGATCTTCGCAGATGCACTGGCTAGCTTTGCCGTACTGGTCGGTTCCGCAGTGGTAGAGGCTTACCACTTTTCGAGTACAGGGACGCTTGCGGAGATCGGCGGAAGTCACGGCGTGGTACTGGCCATGGTGTTGGCGAAGTATAGTCAACTGCGGGGAATCCTGTTCGACATGCCGTCATTTGTCGAATGGGCCTCCAATTTTTTCAGGAACCAAGGCGTAGAGGACCGGATCGAAGTTAGAAGCGGCAACTTCCTGGAGGACGCACCCGAGGGAGCCGATGCGTACTTTCTCCAGAACAGCCTCCACCGTCGGAACGACGACGACTGCATGCGCATTTTGAACGCTGTCCGGGCCGCTGCCAAACCGGGGGCCAAGCTCGTGGTGGTGGAGGCGATCGTGGAGACTACGAATGAGCCTCAGTTTGCGAAAACTTGGGACATCACGATGCTGGTAGCGACTCGTGGCGGAAGAGAGCGTACTCGCACCGAATGGCTAGAACTTTTGGGCGCAGCAGGATTCCGAGTGACGCGCATCATCCCCACCGCCTCATTCGCCTCCGTGATTGAAGCGATCCGCGAATGAGCGCTAGCCCGCAAAAACCACCCGCTGAGCCTGCATCGCTCAAAAATCTCTAAAGATTTATGGGCGGTGCAGCCTATGAAAATCCCTGGCAAGTTCGAGACAGATTGAAATGAAAGATTTCAGAAGTGGAGATGAGGGATTCTTGCGATAAACAAGATAGCAATCGAGCATCGGGGTTGGCCGGATAAGGCGATGAAATGTCGTACCGCCGATGCAGAGGTGCGCCATCGTTTGCACCAAAGTGGCGACGCCGATGCCACATGCAACCTGTGAAACAACTCTGGGCCGTTGCGTCATTTCAGCGATTACGTTCGGCGTGAATCCGGCCCTATGGCAACAGCTAATCAGCCCATCATAGAGAACCGGATTAGCCTCGCGTGGAGGCATTATCCAGCGTTCATTTTTCAGTCGTGCCAGACGAACTTCTGCCTGATCTGCCAGCCGATGACCCGGCGGCAGAACCAGTCCGATTTCTAATTTACACAGCCCGTGACTCGCCAGATCGATGCTCTTCGGCTCCAGCGCCGGAAAAGCACAGTCGATCCTATTCTCGAGCAGATCATGGAAAAACCCTTCCGACGTATTTTGAACCATGGT
>JAFAJU010000221.1 GCA_019236035.1 Verrucomicrobiota bacterium
GGACGTGATCACAGAGCTCAACCGCCAACCGGTGAAGAATGCGCAGGACGCAATAGCGGATACTGAGAAACCGACCAGCAATCAGACGTTAGTAAAGGTCTGGACCAAGGGAGGAAGTCACTACGTGACTGTAGACGAGACAGCTGAGGGTTAGTTAGGGCGACATTGAATTTGATGCTCTCCTGGAAGGCCAGGAGAGCATCTTTAGCCCGCAAGGAGCTCGCCGCTTCGGTTTTTGGGTGGTTTTTCGCAGGCTAGCCCCGCGAAGATCACCCAAAGGCCGAAGCGGCGAGCTCCTTGCGGGCTAAAGACATGATCTTTTCAAACAACACTACGGCTGCGGGAGAAATCTGTTATGTTTCCGAATCTCCTATGCGCATACTGGTTGTCGAAGATGACGATAAAATCGCATCTTTCGTGGTGAATGGACTCAAGCAGAGCGGATTTGCCGTAGACCGCGCAAAGGATGGCGAGCAGGCGCTCGACTTTGCGTTGTCAGTGTCCTACGACGCCGCCGTGCTGGATTTAATGTTGCCAAACCTGGACGGTCTCGCCCTGTTACGTCAGTTGCGTCAGAAGAAAGTCTCGCTCCCGGTCTTGATATTGAGCGCGCGGGCCGGTGTCGATGATCGCGTGCTCGGGTTGCAGTCGGGAGCCGATGATTACCTGACAAAGCCGTTTGCGTTTTCAGAGTTGCTCGCTCGGGTTCAAGCTCTGATCAGGCGTGCGACCCATTCAGCCGAACCGAGCCACCTGTCCGCTGGCGATCTCAAAATCGACCTTTTCACGCGGGAAGTAGTTCGTGCAGGGCAAAAAATAGAGCTCCAATCCCGCGAGTTTGCGCTACTCGAACTTTTACTGCGTCATGCGGGGCGCCCAGTAACCAAAACCATGATTTTGGAGCATGTCTGGGATTTTAGTTTCGATCCTCAGACCAACGTCGTCGACGTGTTGGTGCATCGGCTTCGCTCTAAAGTAGACAAGGGCTTTCCCCAGAAACTGATCCATACGGTTCGAGGTGTTGGTTATGTGGTCAAGCCAGCTTAAAGGAATCTGGCAAAGTTTTGCTTTCCGGCTTTGCCTTTGGTTTGCTGGCACATTCACGGCTAGTGCGGTCATTCTATTCGCGCTTCTTTACATTCTTTTAACCTCGTTCTTCGAGCAGAGTGAACGCGAGATTATTCGAGCGCGCCTCAAAGAGTGCGCCGCGGTCTATGAGTCCCGCGGGCTTCTGGCGTTGGACGGATTGGTCCATCGGAGTGAATTCGATCAGAATGAGGGGCCATTTTTCGTCCGAGTAACCGGACCGCAACGGAGCGTGCTGTTGCTGTTGGCGCCGCGGGATTGGCTCGCGGAGCCTGATATAACGGCAGAAGCAAACGAAGCAGGTCAGAACGCCTGGTTACGAATTCCCAAGGACGATCGGAGCGAATTCATCATTGCGAGCACTCAGTTGGGGGACGGATCAATCCTGCAAGTCGGCCGCAGCATGAACCGGAGCCAGACGCTCCTGGGCCCGTTCCTGAGTTCGTTTCTATTTGTAATGGCGCCGACCCTTCTGCTGGGCTTGGCAGGCGGGGCGATTTTTGCCCACCGGGCCACAAGCCCGGTTCGCGAAATCATGAGGACAGCGCGGACGATCATCAACACCGGAAATCTGGCGGAGCGAGTCCCGGAGAGCCAGGCGCAAAGCGAATTGGCGGAACTGGCGCGCCAGTTCAATCGTGTGTTGGAGAAGAACCAGGCTTTGATTCGCGCGATGCGCGAGTCGCTCGATAACGTTGCACACGATTTGCGCACTCCCCTGACACGCCTGCGCGGTTCAGCAGAATTGGCGTTGCAGAGCGATTCAGACGCTCAAACCCGCGAAGCCTTGGCCGATTGCGTCGAAGAATCGGACAGGGTGCTGACGATGCTGAACACGTTAATGGATATTACCGAGGCGGAACACGGCATGATGCGGTTGCACCGGGATAGAATATCCGTTTCCGAGCTCATGGAGAACGTGGTGGAGCTTTATCGGTTGCTCGCGGAGGAAAAGAATATCGAGATAGAAACCGCTTTCTCTGGTTCTTGTTATTCGGACATCGATCCGAATCGGATGCAGCAGGCTTTGGCGAATCTGATTGACAATGCCGTAAAATACACGCCGGAGGGTGGTCACATTTTCGTTGCGTGTGCCCAGGCAGATAACACTATCGAGGCTCGGGTCAGGGACAACGGGATTGGCATTCCGCCTGAAGAGCAACCTCGGATCTGGGATCGCTTGTACCGTGGCGACAAGAGTCGGGGTCAACGTGGTCTTGGGCTCGGACTGAGCCTCGTGAAGGCCGTGGTCGAAGCTCACGGCGGCCAGGTCAAGGTCCAGAGTGGTCCCGGCCCGGGGTCTGAATTTACCGTGAGGTTGCCGATAGGCGCGCGCATAGAGGCTGCGATACACTCCTAGGCCTCGCAAGCTCAGCCTAGGCTATCTTGAATCGCGGCTTCGCCGCTGTTTCCCGCCGACTGTTAGCCAGAACGCTACCGTAACCTGCGAAACGCTTACGCAGCGGATTGACTCGCTTCTTCTGTAACGAAAAGTCTGATCAAAATCGCAGTGTTGTTATCGGCTACTCGTATTTTGGAGAAGCGAACATAGTACTGCCTGCCATCCTTCGTGTAAAAGTATCTGATCAGTGGCGGCGATTCCGAGCGGTAACCGGATGGGGTGGCGATATTAGCCAGCAATATAGCAATGAATCCGAATTGGATCTGGGTGAGCGGCTGTTGCCGAATAAATTCACTGCCGATTTTGAAATGCACACTAACCTCGCCAAATGCTTCCAATGGCGTTAACTGGATTTCTGATGCGCCGGCTTGCAGAGCCGCCTCCAGGACCGTGAACGTAAAATCTCCGGCGTGAACGTCTTCCGGCATCCCCCAATCGATCACCCGCGGATAAGGGTCATGCACTATCTGCGGTTCGCACTTACTCCCATACGCTGGTCTGAGCAGTCCGTAATCTCGTACGCGGTCTTGTGCACTCATAACATCTCAATACATCATCGTTGCTGAAGCAGATTTTAGGCACGTTATGTACCTGTCCGTGGTATTCAAGATCCTCGCCAGTTTCCGTTCCGCAGAGGTGCCGGCGCTGACTCGCCACTAGACTAACGGCAGATAGAGGATCCCGCAACTTCGCTCGGCAGTCCCCACCCTACCCGATCGGGTAGGGAACTGCACGCGAGGCGGTCGCTGGCGGAGCGATCGCCGGAACATCGTGCGATCTGCATCTATATCGTACTGGGATGTTTTCGGAGTTCGAGACCTCTCACGCGTGATGCCCGGTCTGGAGTTTCTCCATTTTTTTAGCGCCGAAGGCGCGGCGTCAAGAAAGCCTAGCCCGCAGGGCTAGGAACCGTAGGAAAGGGCGATCAGCGCTGAAAGCGCGCCTCAAATGCCATTGTATTTCCTGCGTCGAGAGCGCGCATCGCTCACGAATCTCTCAGGATTTCGTGAGCGCGACAGGCTGAATCGGGTATCGTTATCTCAC
Organism: Verrucomicrobiota bacterium; assembly: GCA_019236035.1. Classification (GTDB taxonomy): domain Bacteria; phylum Verrucomicrobiota; class Verrucomicrobiia; order Chthoniobacterales; family JAFAMB01; genus JAFAMB01. Next base: position 3,533 of record JAFAJU010000221.1, read on the forward strand.
GTATAAAGAGGATGCCGACTGATGTGCA
>JAFAJU010000240.1 GCA_019236035.1 Verrucomicrobiota bacterium
GGCTTTGACCAGAAAAGACCGAACCAGAGTTTCTCCTCCAGATAGGGTTTGAGAGGTGGAGTGATTCTGAACGCGCCTGAATCAGCGGCTTCGAGCAGAGAATCCCGGGACGGCAGATTTGGCAGATCAAACATTTCGAAGAATCGATAGACCGGATCCAGGGATCGAAAATTCCACGTTTCCGCCTGCGCGAGGCTCCAACCTGCGCCGTATCTTGCAGTCAATTGATCGCACAGCCACTCCATCTCGGGGCGGTATGTTTCGGATTCATTCGAGACGGCGATCACCCCTCGGGGAAGAATGGCTCGAAATCCTTCGATCATCCCATCTCCGCCCCCAAGGACATCAAAGCCGAGTTCGCGGTAAGTTTGATTCAACCATCCCGTGAGCCCGATGCCGCCGGGGACAGAATCAAGCTCCGAAATCGCGTAGCCACCATCGGTCAAAATTATGTCGGGCCGGATCACTCGCGGAATTTCGTAGCGAAACTTCCGGGCGAGCTCCACCAATCGGGCGGGTTTTCCTGCATCCAAATAGCCGGAAATCCAGGGCGGTCCCTTGCCTTTTACGCTCAGGTGGTAAAGCAGATTCGATGCCCTGACGAACTTTAACAGCCAATGACCCAGCCGTTCGAGTTCTTCAGCGAACTCCGCCTTGATCAAAAATGGTTGCGGTGAGATCAGCCATTCTTTCCGCGCGAACAAACCCTTTTCTGGAAACCGTTCCCGGACGCGCTGGATGCGCTCTAGGGCGACTGAATCATCCATTTTCTGAGCTAGGCCAGCAGCTTAAGCGCACGGCGAACCAGTTCTTCCATGTTGATATCCTCGTTTTTGGCTTCGGCGACGATCTCGCGAACGGCCTTCTGCGCTTCGACCTGCTTGAAGCCCAAAGACAGGAGCGCCAAGACTGCGTCAGTCATTTTCGCTTGTTGATCACCTCGACTGGAAGCAGCCGGCTCCCATGCTGCGGCCACCCCGACCTTGTCCTTCAATTCCAGGATTATTCGCTCGGCAGTTTTCTTGCCGATACCGCTGACCTTCGCCATGGCGGTGACGTCGCCGTTAACCACGGCCGTCTTAAACTGTCCGATACTCATGCCGCTAAGCACACCCAAGGCAATCTTTGGACCTACTCCCGTGACATGTTGAATGAGGAGGCGAAATAGATCCCGTTCCGCGCCGGTGACAAAGCCGAAAAGTAAATGCGCGTCTTCACGAACGACCAAATGAGTCAATAATTTTACGCGCGCTCCCACCGCCGGGAGATGATCAAAGCTTGAGAGTGGAATCTGAACAAGGTATCCAACGCCCTGGACGGAGATGACCACCTGTGTAGGGAGCGCCTCAACAAGTTCGCCGTCTAGAAAGGATATCATGATGCTGAATAGAAGTACGCGTAGGAAAATAAACTGCAAATCCTACCACCGAATACTGGCGCTCTTGGTGTTGCTGGTCGGACTGCCGCTTTCAACGAACGCCGATCAATTTTGTTTGATTTTGGATCCCTATTTTTACCGATCACCCATCAGAGTACCTTTGCAGGGAACGACGCAAACGGTCCTAGCCTACTATCGGATCTTGGACGCCGAAACTCTGGCGCCAGCAAAACTGCAGGAACTGACCGCAGAAGCGCAATCGGCGGTGGCACAGGAAAATCTCGACCGCGCTCGACGACTTCTCGCGGTGATCAGGCCGGAAATCATCAGAGACTCAAACGGAGTGATCACTGCGCTCCGCGTCCAGAGCTCGGACCCCACACTCTCGGCCATTCTCCTCTTGCCAGAGTTGAGCAATCGATATGCCAACCTGCTCGGACCGGATTGTTACTTTGCGGTCCCAAACCGGCGCACGATATTCTTCCTACCCCGGCTGGCCACCGACATCCAGTCTTTCGCTCCTTTAGTACATAGCCTGTATCACAACGATCCATGGCCAATATCCACTGAGATCTTTGAGATCGTCGATGGAAAGTTGCGCGCACACGGGCAGTTCAACGATGATTTTTGATTCTTCGCTCGCGCTCGAACACGAATCACAAGGCCAAACGCACTATGCTGATCACGCGCGGGCCACAGCCCGAATCTTTAGCAAAATTTCCGTCCCGCAAGAGCGAGACCCGCTTCGCCCGGAAAGCCCTGACCAGATTTTGCAGCCCCGTGCGGTTCGTTGCGGCCGCGATTTTATTGTCCGGATCCTGGTCGTCCGCCCAAAATTTGACCCTCACCAGCCCGGCACCAATCAATTCAGTGAAGCCGAGGGCACCGATTGGTGAGGGATTTTTCACAAATCTGCCATTCAAAACTTCGCTCTCAACCGACATCGGCTACGACGACAACGTGTTTACCAGTCAAACCAATCGCATTGGCAGCACCTACAATGACGTCAGTCTGGATGTAGGGTCACACATCGCTGGCCAACGGACCCGGTTGGACGGGGATCTTTTACTCGGGCTCACATACTATTGGAATCGGCCCGGGCAATCCGTGGATCCAAATATCGCGCTCAACCTGACTGCCTCGCACCAATTGACACCACGACTCGTGCTTAACCTGTCGTCAAGTCTGGCTTTCCAGGGTCAGCCGACTTTTGCTGTTGCCGGAGCCCCTACCAAAAATGTCGGTGACTATTTCTTCGGCTCGAGTCAGCTCGCTCTCGGTTATGAATGGACACACCGGTTTTCTACCGTCACCTCCTACAACTTAAGTACCTACTTCTATGACAACAGCATCGACGCCGCCCAGCAGAATCGACTCGAGCACCTGATAGGTCAGCAGCTTCGCTACATGCTTTACCCGACGGTCACAGCGGTGGGCGAATATCGCTTTGGTTACATCTCCTACGAAACGGCCAATACTGATTCTTACTCTCACTTCCTCCTCGCGGGCGCCGATTCAACACTGAGTCCGCGCCTTTCTTCCACGTTCCGCGGCGGCGTGGAATTCCGAACCAATCTGCAACCCGGCGGAAATCAAACAGCTTTCCCCTATTTCGAGTCGACCCTGTTCTATGAGTACAGGCCGGGCCGATTCCTTCAATGGTACAATCGTCTCGGCCTCGAGCAGTCCGATATCGGAAGTACGCAAAATGGACAATATAAAGAGGTTTACCGGACCGGAATCCGAGTCGATCACAAATTAGGGCAAAAAGCAAAGATCAGTGCATCCGTTTATTACTCCTATAGTCAATACCGGCAACCGTTTTCGTTTTCAGAGAATGCCATTGACGTCAACGCTACGGCCTCTTACCAGATCTATCGTTCACTTTCGCTTCAAGTAGGATATATCTTCAGCCGTGTCTCTTCCAAGCTCCCTTCCCAATCTTATTACCGTAACAGAATATCGCTGGGCGGGGCGCTCGCATTCTGAGGATTTTTAAGCCATGGCGGCTACTTGAGAATGTCGGAGACCAAATCTAAGGTCAGGTTTAAATCGTCGATATAAAACCTTCCCAGACGCATGGAGAATCCACAAGACTCTAAGCTGCATTTTCTAGACTATTGGCGCGTCATCCGAGTCCGTTTGGGGCTGGTGATTCTCGTATTTCTGCTCGTTGTTATCGCGGCAGGGGTTACCACCTATCTACTGCCTCGGAAATACAAGTCTTTTGCAACGATCGAAGTAGAACCGGACATGACGCCCGTCCGCATCTTTGAGAACGAGGCCCCGCGGCAGCAGACGGCCAATGACCCCAAATTCACTCAAACCCAATTCCAGATTATCATGCGGAAAGGGGTTCTTTACCCGGTCGTCGACCGTTTGGATCTCCGCAAGAAATGGGGTTCGAACACCGAACCGCTCCCGAGGGAAGTGGCTAATGCCCGGTTGCTCGGCATGATGTCGCTCCAGGAGGTAAGAAACACCAACCTTATCCAAATAGACGTTTATAGCACGGATCCCCAGGAAGCGGCGACACTGGCGAATACCATCGCCGACGTTTACATGGAGCAACGAATTGCGGAGCAGCAAGAACTCGTAGCCAGGGGCCTGGATCAGATGCGGGACGACGTGAAGAAACAGGAGGAGGCTGTCAGCCAGGCTTACATAGAGGCTTCGCGTTTGCGCACCGCGGCGAACATCGTGGACCCAAACCCGGACAGCCTGGATACGTCGGGAAGAGTTGAGGACTCCAGCGTACTTTCGAATCAGGAGAAGGTGAACGAAATCAGGTCACAGGTGGCAACGCTGAAAAGCCGGGTTGCACAACTGGATCGACTTAAACCAGAGGACCTGATGCGGGCGGCCGGACAGCTCAGCCTGAATGATCCGATCATCGAGCAAAAATTGCCACTCTATCAGTCAGCCCAGGCCGACAAGGCCAGAATGCTCAATTCCGGTCTTGGCGTCAGTCATCCCGATGTAAAGGCGGTGCAGGCCCAGATTGAAACGATAGAAGGGCAGTTGCGAAAACAGATCGACAGCATTCGCAAAGGCCTCGCGACTCAGCTCGCGATAGCCGAGGACTCGTTGAAGGCCATGGAGTCGAATCTGACTGCCAGTCAGACCGAGCAGCAGACCAAGAAAACAGCGAGCGCTCAATACCTGGACGCGAAATATAAGTACATCCAGGAGCGCAGGCTCTTAGATGGTGCCAAGACCCGGCTGAACACCGAGTCGATGGAACGCACAATGCCGCGACAAGCAGCGTTTGTGCGGGACCCGGCGGAGCCGGCGCTCTTTCCAAGTAAACCGAACGTGGTGCTCAATATGGTTCTAGGCGTTGCGGCGGGCCTGGTACTCGGCATTTCGTTAGCGTTCTTTGTTGAATACCTCGACACGAGCGTAAAAACGATGGACGACGTCGAGAAATACCTGGACCTGCCTGTCCTGGCGGTCATACCGCAGCGGATCAAGATGCTGCCGGGCGCGGGCGATGATACCCCAGACGCCGAAGCGTATCGGATTCTAAAGACAAATGTCGATTTCAACCGGAAAAAGCTGAATGCCTCCACGCTCGGCGTTGTCAGCGGCGGCGCTCAGGAAGGCAAATCGACGACCGCCTGCAATCTTGCCACGAGCTGGGCAATGAGCGGTCAACGGATCCTGTTGGTGGACGCTGATATGCGTCGACCGTCGCAGCATCGCCTCGTCGGGATGGATAACCGTGTAGGCTTGGGGAATTTCTTGAAAGGGGAGGCCACCCTGGAAGAAGTGATTCACCCGACATCGGTCAAAAATCTTTCCCTCACGCCGGCGGGTTCAGCAGCCACCGATGTAGTCCGTCTTCTTCACTCCGAAACCATGCAACAGCTAGTCGAAGTGACCCGGAAGCGTTTCGACGTCGTCATCTTCGATTCACCTCCAATCCTTGGGGTCAGCGACGCCTCCATCATTGCGAGCCTGGTTGATTGTTCGATCGTTGTGGTCCAACACCGCCGGTTCCCGCGATCAATGTTGCTGCGCGTTAAAAAGGCCATCCACAATGTCGGGGGCACCATCCTTGGCGTCGTCCTTAATAACGTGAATATTCGCCACGATCGAACGTACGAGTATTACACCAGTTACAGCAAATACTATTCAAAGCCGACAAAGCCGAAAAACGGCAAAAAGCAGCCTGCGAAGGTCGGCGTCAAAGCTGACGGTGGGAGCAACGACGATGAGTACTAGCTCCTGTTCTGAAATGCACCCGATTCGGCCATACCGCCGCGTCGCTCGTGGTCACGCCTCCCAAAGGCTCTTGAGCTCATGCACCGTCTGGTTGCTGTGTTTTCTTTTTTTGACCCACGCGGCCCTCGCCGACGCGACGTTGCGCCCGGGCGACACCATCGACTTAAAGATTGGCGGGGTGCCAGCGACTGAAATTTCTTCGGTCAGTGGCCAATACACCATTGACGGTGAAGGTAACGTCAACCTTCCATATATCAATCGAGTAAAAATCGCCGGACTCGCTCCTGGAGCGGCCCAAGCTGTGATCGAGAGCATTTACAAAGCTCGCCAGATTTACACCAATCCGAACATCGTCATCACGATGCAGCCGCAGTCGCGGTTCGTAAATGTCGGCGGCGAAGTTAAAGCTCCGCAACGCGTCCCTTTCACACCAGACTTAACGGTGCTCTCGGCGATAAACGCGGCGGGTGGATTTTCGCCGTTCGCCAATGAGCGCAAGGTCAGATTACTACGCGGCCAGCAGGTCACGGTAATCGATGTCAAAAAGATCCGTGCCAATCCGTCTCAAGACGTTCAATTAGAGCCGGGTGACCGCGTGGAAGTACCACAGTCGCTTTTTTAAACCCAGCTTCCGAAGGTTGGGGGAATCGTGCTCGTCCTTATGGTCGTCGTGCTCGATTGAGGGACTTCGGCGCCGAAAAGAGAGCCCGATCCTTCGGCAATTATTTTGTTCCATCATTCTAGCCCGCAAAAATCACGCGCCGGGAGGATCGACGAGCTCATTGCGGGCTAGAAAGCTCTTAAACAGACGCTGGGCGTCTGCTTAAGAAGCCTGTTTTTAAATTATGAATTCGAAACAAACTGTTTTTAATCTCTTCTTTGCAAAAAGCAGCGGAGTTTGCCAGCTTAGCTGGAGATTCCGCTGCCAGAGCCTGCATCGCTCAAAAATCTCTAAAGATTTGTGAGCGATGCAGGCTAACCACGAGATATGCAGAAATCTCGAGGACGAGCACGAGCAGGAGCACGATTCCCTCAACTTCGGAATCTGGGTTACATCAGTCTCTTCACCAATCCCTGACCAGATCCCAATTCTTAGCGAAATAGGAGATTCCCGACCAGAGGGTGAGCCCCACGGTGAGGCAGACGAGTGTCAAGCCTATAGCGTTGAGGGACATTCGAGTCACCGGGCTGAGCAGGCGACCGAAGTGATCGCTGACGGTGACGAGTATCAGGCAATAGAGAATCGTCGCAATCTGCCAGACCGTCTTATGTTTTCCCAAGCGCTCGGCTGGCAGCACCTTGCCGCGAGCAGCCGCGATCAAGCGAAGCCCTGTGATCAAAAATTCACGGCTCACGATCACAATCACTGCCCAGGCGGGAACGCTTCCAAGGGAGACAAGACAAATGAAAGCGGACATCGTCATGATTTTGTCCACCAGAGGATCCATCAATTTACCGAAATCTGTGATCAGCTTGAACTTTCGAGCGATGTATCCATCGGCATAGTCGGTGACGCTACCCGCGATAAACAACCCGAGGGCCAACAATTTCGCGCCGGGAAAATTGATGCTTAGGGCAACCACGAACGGCAACGTCAAAAACAGACGAAGCACGGTGAGTTGGTTCGGAAGATTCATGCGATCTGAGCGTCTGCGTAGACGGGGTGCTTCCAGATCGGAACAGCTTCTTTAAGCCGCTCGACAATCTGAGAGCTCCCCTCAAAGGCCACTCGACGGTGACGCGCGGTCACCCGCACAAACAATGAGGCTTCACCGGCTCGCACAAATCCAATGCGGTGATGGATGATCACCGACGCCAGCCGGTACCGTTCCCTGGCTTCTTCGCCAATCAGGGCAAGCTGGCGCTCCGCCATCGCCTCAAAGGCTTCGTATTCGATGCCGTCAATGATGCGATTGTCTTCGGTGGCTCGAACGACACCGAAAAAGTCGACCACTGCCCCTTCGGTCGGCGCAAAGTTCAGCCGCGCCGGCTCGAGAGGTTCTTTAGTTATTCTGATCTCACAAAACTCCATTGCCAACCATTTGAGATGTTAGATACTGCGAAACAGGTAGAGTCAATTTAACCTTCAGGTGCCAACTCATGAATCCATCAGATATCGGACTAATCGGCCTCGCTGTCATGGGCGAAAATCTCGTGCTCAACATGGAGAGCAAAGGCTTCTCAGTTTCGG
>JAFAJU010000287.1 GCA_019236035.1 Verrucomicrobiota bacterium
GGGTCGGCCATCAAGAAAAGTGGATTCTCGTCACGACGAACACGGCGCCGAATGAGCCGTCAGTTCTGCGGTTGGTGGTTAACATCCCAGCCACGATTACGATTCAACCGGAGCTCGTTACCTGGCGCGTCGGCGATGATCCTGAGCCCAAGACGATTCGAATCGCGGTCTCGGACGAAATTCCTGGAAAGATTCTTTCGGTAGAAGCCGACAATCCCGCGGTGAAGCTCGAACTCCGCGAGGTGCGGCCGGGTAAAGAACTAGAGGTTAAAGTCACGCCGGCGACCACCCGTGAACCCGGAAACAGCGTGCTCACAATCCGAACTGATTCTCCGCCGGAAAATCCGCTTACACATTATGCGTATGTGCGGGTCAAGTGAGTGTGGCGGCGCCGAGTCCCATAGGTCGAATGGGACCTATAGGTCCTATAGGTCCTATAGGTCCTATGGGTCCCATAAGTCCTATGAGACCAGGTCAACACGTTGCTACCAGCGCGTCCCTTACCGAGCGCCGCGGCCCTGCCCCAGGTAGAGTTCGTGCATCAGGCGGTGATCCCGCAATGCGGCGATGGGTCCGGAAGCAACGATCTGGCCGTATTGCAACAAATAGCCCCTATCTGCGACCGCAAGCGCCAGGCCTGCGTTCTGCTCGACAAGTAGAACAGCCGCAGAAAACTTTGTGCGCACATCATTGATCACCGAGCGGACCTGTTTTATCAACATGGGCGACAAACCGAGCGAGGGCTCGTCGAGCAAAAGAACCCGGGGTCGAGCCATCAATCCGCGGGCAATGGCCAGCATCTGTTGCTGCCCGCCGCTCAATTCGCCGCCCTTGGCGTTCCGTTTTGTCGACAACACATCGAAGTAGGACTCCATGAGTCTGATGTCCGCCTCGATGGCATCACCCTCCTTGCGGCAATAGGCGCCGAGACGCAGATTCTCGAGGACGGTCAGGTCAGGAAATATGCGCCGCCCTTCGGGAACCATGACCACGCCAATGCCAGCCATCCGATCCGCAGGCAAGCCGGTCACATCCTTACCGTCAAACCGGATGATCCCGTTCTTTGGCCGCAACAGACCTGAGATAGCCCGGAGCAGCGTGGACTTGCCGGCCCCATTTGGGCCGAGAATAGTCACAATTTCGTCCTGGTCTACGGTTAACGACACGTCCCGGTGGACGACAACTACGCCGTAGGCGGTCCTCAGATGATCTACCTGCAGCAGCGTCATATCTCATTTCCCAGGTAAACTTCGGTAACCTTAGGATCGTTCAACACGAGAGTTGGTGGTCCTTCGGCGATCTTGGTGCCGAAATTGAGAACGACAAGGCGCTCGCAAAGAGTGCTCATCAAAAACATGTCATGATCGATCAGGCAGACGCCTATGCCCATCCTTGGGAATCGAAGGATCAACTCCATCAGTTCCGCAATTTCATTCTCACTCAAACCCGCGGCCGGCTCATCGAGCAGCAGCAGCAGCGGATTTGCCGCCAGGGCCACCGCCACGCCAAGCCGACGAAGATTCCCGAACGGCATCGAACCCGCCATCTCGTTGCCGAGACCGGCGAGTCCCACGAAAGCGAGAATCTCGTCTGGGGAATCCCATTTTGGTCTGGCCGCACCGCCATACGAACGGCCGTGCTCGCTAGCGATACGGACATTCTCGCGAACTGATAGTCCGCGATACGACATCGCCTGCTGAAATGTCCGCACAATCCCCATGCGAGCTATCTGATAAGCTGGTTTGCCGGTGATGTCCTTGCCCTGCCACAAAACGCGCCCAGACGTCGGTCTGTGTACGCCTGCGACGACGTTGAACAACGTTGTCTTGCCAGATCCGTTCGGGCCGATGATGCCGACGATCCGGTCCAACTCGATCGAAACGTCGACCCCGGCCAAGGCGACGACACCGCCGAATTCCTTGCGAAGTCCCGTGATTTGAAGCGCCATACGATTCGCGCTGCTTTTTACCGCCGCCGTTTCGACAGCAGCCAGCGGTAGATATCAAGAAGGCCGGCGCTGACACCTCCCGGAAGCAGAAGGATCACGACGAGCAGGCCCACCCCATAAGCGATTCTGGAATCGATCGGGTCGAGCTTTAAGATCTCCGGAAGAAAACTCACGATAATGGCTCCAGCGAGTGGACCGTACAGAAGGCGCGCACCGCCCAGCATCACCATCAACGCCAAATAAAGGCTCGGAAAGGGACCATACAGAGCAGGTGAGATGTGCCGCAGATAGTACGCCTGGAGGACACCGGCCACACCGGCGAAAGCGCCGCTTACCATCAAAGCACCGATCTTATGCAAACCGGTATTGATTCCCACTGCACGCGCGAGAGCTTCGTTTTCGCGGATTGCGCGCAGCGTCCGGCCATAGGAAGAGTTCGTGATCAGATAGGTCACAAGCAGAGAGATCAGTAGCACTGCCACGACCAGATAATAGGCATTGCGGAGTTGATCGAAGTTGATGCCGAAAATTGGATCAATGGAGCCGACATCCAAGCCAGTCGCAGCGCCGGTGAATGAGCCACCATTGGTGAGGGCGATGTTGAGCAGCGCACAGAAACAAAAGGTAATAATGATATAATGCTGGCCGCCTACCCGCAATGATGGCAGGCCTATGAGACCCGCGATCACCGCGGAGAAGAGGGCCGAGAAGGGCAACGCCACCCAGAAGCCGAGTCCGAATCTTCCGGCCATAATTGCCGCGGTGTAGGCGCCAATTCCAAGGAAGGCGGCGTGCCCGACGGACATGATGCCCGCCTGACCGAATTGCAGACCGAGACCATACAACGCGATCGAAGTGAAGCCGGTCGTGATGGCCAGAGACAAAAACCGGTAGCCGGGGTTGCACCATGGGAAGCCGACCAGAAATACCACGGCTACAATCGCTACCACCGTCTCTTCGCGGGAAGGTAACTTCACCCAACCAGACCGCCCCTTTGCCTCGCTCTGCACAGCCGGCGGCGTAACAGGCCGCTCTGACGCAATGTCGCGTCGCCGTCCAACCGGCGGTGCGGGCTCCGGAAAGTGGGGCGTTTCGTTCATCGCTCAACACGGTACCATGGATTCTGCCAAAGGACCCTTTGGCCCAAATGCCGAAGTTGAGAAGTCGTGCTCGTGCTCCTGCTCGTGCTCGTCCTCGAGAATTCTGTATATCGCGTGGTCAAAGTGATGGAACAAAATAATTGCCGAAGGATCGGGCTCTCTTTTCGGCGCCGAAGTCCCACAGCTCGAGCACGAGCACGACGACGAGCACGAGCACGATTCCCCCAACTTCGGAATCTGGGTTTAGGCTGCATCACTCACAAATCTTCAAAGTTTTCTGAGCGATGCAGGCTGGTCAGGTCGCGCGCGGGCCAAGGGTCCCACCCAGCAATCCCTGGGGACGCACAATCAGAATCACAATCATGACCACGAGCGAATAGGCGTCCGTCCATTCCGGAGAGCCGTATCCTGCGCTCAGGCCATCGACCAGGCCGAGAATCAGGCCACCCGCGACGGCACCGCCCACGTTGCCGAGACCCCCAATAAGGGAAACCGCGAACCCTCGAATGATGACGACGCTACCAGTAAAAGGCGTGATCGGGAAGAGCGCTATCATTAGAGCGCCGCCCAACCCTGCCAGCACGCTGCCGTACACAAATACGCCGGTTACATAGCGTCTCACCGGTATACCCATCAGCGCAGCTGTATCCTGGTCAGCGATACTGGCTCTCAAGGCGATGCCGTAGCGGCTGCGGGAAATGCCGAAATAGGTAGTCGCCACCACCACCGCGGTCAGCAAAACGACAATGGCGCGCATGGCAATGATATCGATACCGCCCACTACCCACACTTTCCCGATCGGATCGGGAATGGTCTTCTGGACCTCGTTAAAGACGCGAATAACAACGTGCTGAAGGATCACGCTCACACCGATGGACATGATGAATCCGTTCATCGGCTGCTCCAGAGTGAAGCGGAACAGACCACGTTCCGCTATGAACCCGAGGACTCCGACAAAGATCATCGCACCAACGAGTGCCAGGAAGAAATTGAGGCCTGAGGTGACCAGAAACCACGTGATCATTCCCCCGACCATAAGGAATTCGCCGTGCGCAAAATTGACTATACCGGCCAATCCAAAGATCAAGGTGATCCCTATGCCAATGAGTATAGTCACGCTGGCAACAGAAAGGCTGTTAACCAGCTGTTGAATGAATATTTCCATTCTTTGCGCGCCGTTCAGCCACCCGTATCACCCGGTGGCGGAGCGGGCGGAGGCTGCTCCACTGTACAATTGAACTGGTCGGATGTGCCAGGCTTGACGAGGCAAACCTCGGTCGCAAAGGTCACCTGATGATGCGCATTAAAGGTCAGGGGGACTGGTGAAACCACGCCCTGATAACTCATCTTGAGAATTGCATCGACGACCGCGTCAGGCTTGTCGATTGAGCCGACTTCTTCCAGCGCCTTAGCGTACATAAAGAAATAGTCATAGTAGAGCAGTGACACGGATGATTGGGGACCTTTAGACGCGCCCAGATCAAAATATTTCTTAAAATAATCCTGTACGACGGGATAAGGCGACGAGCCCCAGCAAACTGGGACGCAGCTCAGCGTGACAGGCTTGTCAGACTTCAGTTGGCGCTGCTGGTAGATGCCGGGGTCCACGCCAAAAAGGAAATAGGCGGGCGCAACGTCCAGCTTCAATGCCTGGGGGAATGCAGTCAATGTGGAATCGCCGTTGTACCAAAAATGGACTATGTCGGGATTCATTCCCTTGATGCGGGTCAAGAGCGGTGAAAAGTCGGTCGTATCCGGTGGATATTTGACCAGGTCCACTTGTTGTCCTTCCGCCTCGAGCGCCTTCACGTAATGCGAAGAGAGGTACTGTCCGGTTGCGTCGTTGCCTACGAAGACGACGGAATGCTTCGGTGGATGTGCCATGAGCGGCGTCAAAAGCGCCAGGACGCCCTTCGCAGTACTGCCGCTGCGCTGCCATTCCTGAGGCTCGGACTGGAAAGTGTAGTGCAGCCAGCCCCCTGGGGCGACTGACTTATCGTCAAGCACGGCTCCCAACGAACTGTTGCCGGAGAACTGCAGAACTTTGGCTGCTCCAGTGATCTTTGCCATTGAAACCGAGAAGTCGTGAGTCTCAGTCCCCCAGATGGCTTTGACGCCGATGTCGTCGACTAGTTCCCGAGCGGCTGCGATCGTGACGTTTACATCGGTGCGGTTGTCGCGGATGTAGAGCTTTATCTTGTACGTCTTGCCGCCTATCTTAATACCCCCGGCGTCGTTGATTTGCTGCGTGGCGAGTTTGGCTGCGGCGACGATTGTATTTCCAGCTGAAACAAACGATCCCGATTCGGCCGCGACAACGCCGATCTTAAGTTCCTCGTCGTCCGCGAGCGCCGGTTGAATAGCCGGCCAAGCCAATGCGGCGGCCACGATGGCGGCACTGAGGTTCCTGGGTTTCATCTGACGTTCCTCCAGTTTGCAGCAAAGTTATGAGTCTTTTCCGTTGCTTGTTCCCGGCCCATTTTCAGGAGAAATAGCGGGCAGAAACCGCATATTGGACCATCTAAACAGGGAGGAAGACAACCATGTAGTATTACTACCTACTGTATTGACAGTTGCGACGGATTCGGATGTCTTTCTAGGGCGATTTAGGCAATTTGACAACTGAAAAGTCGCTGGAAGGCCGAAGCTTGGTAGTGCGTCGTTCGCTTAGGTATTAACGCTACATCTAGGATGGGCGTGCATGGTGACATGGGCGTCTCGCCCGTGCTTCGGCGAACAATCACGGGCGGGACGCCCATGTTACTAGGACGAATCCTGGACACCGTCGCAAATCGAGCACGAGGAAGAAGACGAGCACGAGCACGATTTGGTCGCGGCTACACCGCTACCAAGTCTACGGAGGGTCACCAGACCAGGCTCGCCGGAGAAGCTCACGGATTGGTCCCGGTTCGATCTTTCGGGGATTCCAGTACGGATTTTGGGTGGCCAGCATGACCGCTCTTTCGATCCCCGCTTCCGGCATGCCAACTTCTTTAAGTGATCTCTTGGCTCCCAATCGTCCGGTCAGGTCGTAGAGACCGACCGCAGGATCTTCGGTTCCAAATGCTTCCGCGATCTTGCGCATCACCACGGGTTCCAACGGCGCATTGTAAGCTATGGCATGCGGAAGAATGATGGCGTGAGTTTCGGCGTGAGGCAGGTCAAATGTTCCGCCTAGCACATGACAAAGTTTATGGTGTAAGGCCATGCCGACGGCGCCCAGGCAGGTTCCGGCTAACCACGCTCCATAGAGCGCGGCCCCGCGTGCATTGACATCTTTTGGATTCGCGACGATCGCTGCGAGACTGCGCGCGAAGGCTCGGAGCGATTCTTCCGCAATCAAAGAGACAAGCGGATTGCGCTCTTTCGCGTACAGCGCTTCAACAGCGTGCGCAACGGCATTGAGACCACTCGTTACGCTGACGGCGACAGGCAGCGCCAGCGTCAGTTCCACGTCGTACAAGACGACCTCCGGCAGGACCTTCAGCGTTCGCTGTGTCGTTTTTACTCCGTCCGCAGTTTCCCCCAGGATCGGCGTCATTTCCGACCCTGCGTAGGTCGTGGGAATCACGATTTGCGGGAGGTCGGTCCGAAGGGCGATCGCTTTGCCGAGACCTGTTGTGGAGCCTCCCCCGACGGCGACGATACAGTCGGCCCTGAGCGATTGTGCGACTTTGACTGCTCGCTCAGATACAGGAACCGGCGTGTGCATGACCGCCTCGGCGAATACGCCCGCGGCCAGCGGCCCGAGCCTCCGCGCCAATTCGTTGGCAGCTGTCTCGTGGCGCGGGGTCGCCAGAATCAGCGCGTGCGCGCAATTGAGGCGCTTGATTTCGTCGGCCAACCGTTCGCGGGTCCCTGCACCGAAGAGGACGCGCCCGGGGAGCGCGTCATAAGTAAAACTGTTCATAAACGCTGGTAGAGCGGAGTCGGGAGCCTCGCCCTACCAACGAAAAGAAGCAAATCATATGCGCCCGAGGCAGGAGGAAATATCAGCGGCGGCCTGGCGAAGAACAGGCAGAAAGTTCTGGAGCATCGCGGCTTTTGATGTCCGGGCAGCCTGCGTGCTCACATTGACCGCGGCGACGGTTCGTGACCTGCCAGCGAAGACGGGAACCGCCAAAGAGCGCAGCCCAAGTTCAAGCTCCTGATCCACCAGAGCATACCCTTGCTTCGAGACGGATCGGATCTCTTTTCGCAGCTCGTCGGCGTTACAAACGGTTCTCTCGGTAAATTTCGAAAATGTCGCGCTCTGCAGATACCTTTCCAGCATTTGTTCAGGGAGCTGGGCCAGCAATACGCGTCCCATCGAGGTGCAGAATGCCGGAAGCCGACTCCCCACACTTAAGGAAATGGACATGATGCGGCGCGTTTGGACTCTGGCGACATAAACGATATCAAAGCCTTCCAGGACTGATGCAGAAGAAGACTCTTTGGTTTCCAGCGTCACCTGTTCGAGGAATCTTTCGGCGATTTTTGGCAGCGGAAAGGAAGAGAGGTAAGCATAGCCCAAGTCCAGGATGCGGGCCGTCAAACGAAAATATTTTCCGTCGGTGATGACGTAACCGAGCTCGACCAGCGTGTACAGAAATCTGCGGACCACTGCTCTGGCTAATCCCGTCTTCTCAGCCACCTCGCTGACGGTTAGCGCATCGGAAGGTCGAAGATTAGGGATCTGCTCCGGTTCCGATGGGGCTTGGCCAAAGGCTTTAATAATTTGCAATCCTCTTGCTAACGAAACGACGAAGTCGGGGGATTCGGCGAAGGAAACATCAGTCTTAGGTTCGGCCATGGGCATCGTTGGTTAATTCCGGCTCGAAGATAGCGTATCGAGCATGAGTTCGCTATTCGCACCTTTGCCTGGCCGCCGGGTGTTGGCATGCAAGGTGGAAGGTAGGTTGGTTTGGATGTAGGGTTTCTGCCTGGAGGGGCGTTGCTTCCGCCGTCGCATGGCCCTATGGCGGACTCGTGCAACGCCCTGGGAGCCGCCTTTGGGTTCCGGGTCGGCGCTGCTTACGACGCCTTGAGCTGCATTTGTCCACCACAGCTCGACGAGGGCTGAAGCGGCTCCCCTCCAAAGATCGGGGGCGACGACGAGTTCGAGCACGAGACGATTTAGTTGGCAGTTACCCCGCAGGAAACATGCGGGCTACGGCGTAATCCTCGTTCCAGCCGGAATATCCCCAATATCTACGGGCGCTATCGCATACGGCGGTTCTCCGATGCCTCCGATTTCGTATGTTTCTCCCGCAACCGATTCCGGCCACGGGATCAGGTACTTTTGAACGTCCGCCAGAGTCAGCGATTGAATCTTGTTTTGACGCCGTGCCTTTAGTGCCTTGTCCTTGGCATCGGCAATCTTTCCCAGATTTTCCCGAATGACGGTCAGCGTCTCCGGGTCAGTTGGCTCCTTCTTGGTCGACGCATCATCAGTCGAGCCAGTGGTTTGCGTTCCGGCTACCTGACTCACGTAAAGATACGCGGGCGCCGTGAGGAACTGGCCAAGAATTTCATTGATGTCTTTTGTTTCTTTTTTAACGAAATAGAGCCCGTCCTCTTCCCGAGCC
>JAFAJU010000408.1 GCA_019236035.1 Verrucomicrobiota bacterium
ACCTGGGCGATCCCCTCTGGAGAAGTGGGTGATTGCACGGCTGATGTCTTGCAGGGTAAACGCGCCAGGGGATACGTGCAATGGCGTGTGGGCGAATGGGCTAACGGCGAAACGGCGAAAGGGCGAAAGGGCGATGGGGCGTGTCGCCGACACGCCGTTTCGCCGACACGCCGTTTCGCCGACGTAGCCTCGCCCTACCGCGCCGGGGCTAGGCTAATCCGCGTCACCTTAAACACTTGCGCTTGCGCGCTTCGCATAGCGCGCTTCGGAATGTTCCTGGCGGGTTTGCTTGGGCCGGGCAATGGCGACCAGCGCTGAGTAGTCAGGCTCGAGAAGTTCCGGCTCCGGGACGTGGGCCCAGGCTTTGCGATAGCTGCTCGCAGCTTCCCCTGAAGCATCGCTATTAGCGGCGCCGGTGAGAGCCGCGAACGATCCCCCGCCAATTTGCCTGCGATACGTCGTCAGCAGAAAAATCAATAAGCTGAGATCCATATAGCTTTAAATCGTTGTTTTTTCTCGGGACTCCTTCTCGTCCAGTGCGACTTGCAGTCTGGTGTTGAACGCGAGCAATGCGACGAACAATCCAAGGATTATGCCAATGCCCAAAAGCCCGAGCAGCGGACCGGCAAGTTCCTGGCCCCCTCGCGCACTCAGCAGTACTCGAATCACGGCACAAACAACGCTGATCACCGCGCCGGTTACCGCGATTACCGTGAGAGTACGTTTCGTACTCTGTGTTTCGCTACTTGTTATCTCGTATTCCATAAGGGTTTCACCTTTCACGTTCCAGCTTACCCTGGAGCAACTACTCCGGGTGAAACCCTCACCAGTAATCGAGATCTGGCCCACCTATGGTCCGGATTCGAGTTTTTGTCAAGGCTCCCGTCTATCCGCAGTTTCGGGGCTGACGGGACGAATTAATTCGTTATTCGAACTAAACGGGATCACCGGAAACACAGAACCGGAGCCGATTCGCGCGTGAGTTCTTCGGCCGGAGTCCTCTATATTTGCTCCTCGGAGATTAATTTCTTTTGAATCCGAAATAATCTGGGCGACACCGGCGAATCCGTCGTGCTGGCGAACTCTTCTATGATCCAGGGATCGTCTGGCAATTGTTCCAGGAACTGCCGCACTTCCACGTACTCCGGGATGCCTCCGGCATGCCCGCGATAGGCCAGAATCGTGACGCGACCCCGCGCAGCCAGGTTCGCCAGGACAGCCCGCAGCGCCATAACGGTCGTGTCGGGCCGCGTGATGATCTGGCGATTACCTCGCGGCAAATAGCCTAGATTGAACATCGCACCTTGAATGGAGGCTTCTGCCGGGAGGTAGTTGGCCAGTTGCGTGTGTGAATCGTGGATCAACGAGACCCGATCAAGCGTGCCAACAAATTTCAGCAGTTCTCTCGCGCCGGCCAGGGCCGCTTTCTGCACGTCGAAACCAAGGACCGTTCCTTTCGGGCCAACCCGATGCGCGAGAAACAGGGTGTCGTATCCGTTACCGACGGTCGCGTCAACTGCTAGCGCACCATTGAACAACACAGCTTCAATCCAGGTGGTGGCCGCCGCGGTCAATCGTTGCTCGGTTACTGCCAGAATGATTTTCGGCATACATCAAACGCCGGATCAATCAGCCGGCCCTAGTTCTATTTTAGCCTAAATGCCGAAGTTGAGAAGTCGTGCTCGTGCTCGAGAATGCCGCATATCTCGCGGTCAGAGTGATGGAACAAAATAATTGCCGAAGGATCGGGCTCTCTTTTCGGCGCCGCAGCCCCACAGCTCGAGCACGAGACGACGAGGACAAGCACGATTCTCCGAGGCCGAGCCGCGGGACGTGACGACGAACAGAAATCGACGCCGAGACGAGGGCATTACAGATAAATGTCGTCTGGCATTTGAAACGCTCCCCTGATCAGGTGAACCTGGGGCCCGGGTTCCATCACCACCTCCACCACGTCGAATCGATACGGTACGCGAGGATCGTCCAGTAATCTCAGCCATTCCTTGGCGCCGCGGATGATGCGGTCCCGCTGGGTTTGGGTCACCCCTTCGTGCGGCGGACCGAATGCATCCGTGGTCCGCGTTTTCACTTCCACAAAAACGAGCGTTTTTTCGCGTCGATCGCGGCAGACCAGATCGATTTCACCGCCTCGTTTGGCCCGGAAATTTCTATAGAGCACACGAAACCCATTTCTGCGGAGGTAGTGAGCGGCTATGGTTTCCCCTCGTCGCCCGAGCGACAGATGCGCAGCTCCCGGCTGTCGCCGGAGCGATCTTGGCCAGCATCTAATGGAAAGTAAAATACGTCTGAGCAACCGGCGCGAAAGACCTTCGATGGATCGAGCACGGCCCATGGATCTGTAAGCTTTCGAGATGTGCCGGTGTGCCATAGCCTTTGTTATGGTAAAAATCGTATCGTGGGAACTCGCTGTGCCAATTCCTCATGATACGGTCCCGGGTTACCTTGGCAATGATGCTGGCAACGGCTATGCTCAATGACCTTCCATCGCCACCAACGACCGCAGTTTGTGGTCGAGGAAACGCAGGAACGGGAAGGCCGTCGATTAAAACATGTTCCGGTTGAACCGGCAACGTCGCGACGGCCCTGCGCATCGCCAGATAAGTAGCCTGGAGAATATTGACTCGATCGATCTCCGCCGCCTCGGCCATCCCGACACCGTAAAAGAGGAGAGCTCCAGGGGCGACCAATGCGTCGAAAAGCTCTTCACGAACAGTCTCCGTCAGTTGCTTGGAATCGTCTACGCCAACCACTGAGAATCCGGCCGGCAGGATTGCTGCCGCGGCTACCACCGGTCCGGCGAGCGGCCCTCGCCCGGCCTCGTCGATGCCGGCAACGAGCGAAACCCCTTTCTTCCAAAGGCGTCGCTCGAATCTGAGGTCGCAGGCCATTTCCGAGATTTGGTAAGTAAGGCGCTCCTTACGAAATCTCTAGCGCAAAATGCTTAGTTCTGAGACTTTTCTTTTACCGCCATAGCCTGTTTGCCCTTGCGATCGCGAAGGTAATTGAGCTTGGAGCGACGAACGTTCCCCGCTCGTTCCACTTCGATTTTTGCGATGCGTGGGGAGTGCAGTGGGAAAACCCGTTCTACGCCTTCACCGTAGGAGATTCGGCGAACTGTAAACGTCGAATTAAGTCCGGTACCGCGACGCCCGATCACAATGCCTGTGAAGAGCTGGATTCGCTCCTTGTCGCCTTCTACCACGCGGGTGTGAACCTTGACTGTATCGCCGACGTTAAATGGCGCGGTCTCCAGCTTCAGCTGCTCCTTCTCAATCTTCTGAATAATGTTCATACGTTGCCGGTGGGTAATTAAAAGATCCAACAAGTAACCTACGAAAGTGAAAAAGCAACCCTATTGTATTCTAACTAGCGTTCCGATCGGGCAACATTCGAAGATCTTTTGCGCTTTTTCCTCGGAACCGACGCGAATGCAGCCGTGGCTGGCTGGGTGTCCCGGGTTGACGCCGTAGTGGATTCCCACCTCCGAAAAGGATAGGCGCAGGAAATAGGGCATACGAACTTTGTAGAGAGTGGAACGCTCGAGCTTGATTTTGTCGGTCACGAGATAATTTCCGGGCGGGGTCGGCTTATCGTCGCGACCGGTTGAGATTCTTGCTACCACGAATGGTACTCCGTCCCGGTAGACGGTCAGTTTTTGGTAGGGTAGAGAAATTTCGATTTTATAGTGGTCGTCTTTCGGATCGAGGCCCAAAAGCGTCCTCGCAAGGTCGGGGTACCCTACCCTTGCAGCAAACTGGGCTGGCACCCAGTCGTATCCTTTGCTCTCGGCGAACTGCTTTGCACCTCGGCCGATCAGCAATTGGCAGATGTCTCCTTCGCCGAGCCCGGCTGCCAGATGGAGCGGCCGAAAGTCCGCACCATTACTATAGTAATGGTACATCCGAGGGCTTAACGACCTGAGCAGCTCGCTTTCAGATTGAATGAGAACGATGGTCCCGTTTGGGTCGGCTCTCTTGTCGAGGGCGGTCCTCGCCAAAGCGTAGTTGTTTGAGAGGATCGCGTTGACCAGATCGTTCCGAGCTTGCTGTTGTTCTCGCAGAATCGCGAGGCTAAACCTTGGGTCCGGGTCAAACTGAGCAAAGAGCAACAGGAGTAAGACGATGCTCATTGTACTTCCCGGCAATCCGGAGGGTGGCTAACTCTTTCTCGACGTCTTAGCGAAAAAGGACTGAACTTGTTGCTCGACCTTGGTGCCATTGCAGCTCGGGCATTGGACGCGTTTTTTATCGTGATCGCTGATGGTCATAGTGAGCGTGAAAGTCTCGCCACATTTCTTGCAAAGATATTCGTAAAGAGGCATAGGGGGTCCCCCTGTGGAGTTCCTTTGACGTCGCGGATAACTATTATAATTCCACAAATCGGCGTTTTCAACCTGCTCGCCTAGTGCCACCGTCTCGCCAGCATAAGGCTTTGACAGAACGTCAAGTATTGTTCGCCGGACCGCTTTGGTTGCCGTAAGAATGGGCGGAACACGACTGTTATGCTTACTCTGATTTTCGATCAAGCCGCCACCAGGTTCGGCCAGGACTATCATCCAGAGTGCCCGGCTCGACTGATCAACACCGAGGCCTACCTCCTGGACAAGCGCCCCACCTGGTTCTGGAAGAAACCGCGACTCGCCACCGAGCGAGAAATTTTGCGAGTTCATCGCCCCAATCACCTCGAGCGGCTGCGGCAATCCATGGATTTTGACGCTGATACTCCTTACTATCCCGGGATTGAGGATCACGCTCGACGTGCTGCCGGAGCGGCGATCATTTCAGTAGACGAGGCGCTTGGCGGTAAGAAGGCTTTCTCATTGATGCGGCCGCCCGGCCATCACGCAACTTCAACCAGAGCGATGGGTTTTTGCTATTTGAACTCGATCGCGATTGCCGCTCATTACGCGCTGGCAACAGGTTGTGAACGGGTTGGGATCTGGGACTTCGATGCGCACCATGGGAACGGCACCGAAGAAATCGTTTTTGGGAACAATCGAATACGTTTTGCGTCGATTCACCAATATCCGGGTTATCCGGGCAGTGGCACTGCGTCGCGGGGCAACATCTTCAACTGGCCAATCCGGCCGCGAAGCGACCCTAGGCAACACGCGTCGGCGGTTCAACGGGCGCTTGACTGCCTGGTCGAATTCAACCCAGACCTGATGCTGATTTCGGCCGGCTTTGATGCTTTCGCCGGAGACCCGCTTACGGAGATGACTCTGGAGCCAGAACATTTTGCAAGCTTCGGGCGGCAACTCAAAGAGACCGGGCTACCTGCGGCTCCCATTTTAGAGGGCGGATACAGTGACGAATTGCCGGTTTTGGTGGAGGCGTTCCTGGCCGGTTGGAGCGATTGAAAGCGAGCAGAAATTCTCTGGACACGAACGGAGAACATGCTTGATCGTTGGCGGCTCATATGACTTCTGGAAGTGGCCTTGAAAGAACTTATTGAACAATTGCGCTCTCGGATCGATCTCCGGTTCGATCAGGCGCGCGAAGCCTCGCGACAGCTTGCTGATCCCGGCGTTGCTGAAGAACAAAAGGCTGACTTCCTCATCGCGTTAAAACAAAAGGGGGAATCCGGAGAAGAACTCGGATACTTCGCTCGCTCATTCTTGGAGATGGCTGTCCGCCCTGTGCTTCAGTTGAAGGGCAGGCCTTCCATCGATATCGTGGGCACTGGCGGCGATCGGCTCGAACTCATCAATGTTTCGACGACGTGCATGTTCGTGCTCGCAGCCGCAGACGTCGTTGTGCTGAAGCATGGGAATAGAGCGATCACTTCAAAGTCCGGTTCCGCCGACGTGCTCGAAACACTTGGAATTCCTGTGACTTGTTCGGTAGAGCAAATGGTCGATTGCGTTCACCAAACAGGAATCGGCTTCTTCTTTGCGCCGTTGTATCATCCCGCGTTTCGATTGGTTGCGCCGATTCGTAAAAAGCTTGCAGAGCAGGGGACAGCGACGGTGTTTAATTTGCTGGGCCCGCTATTAAACCCAGCAGGACCGACAGCCCAGCTCACCGGGGTTTTTTCCCCGACAATTTTAGAAAAATATGCGGTTGCACTCCGCGAGGTTGGCCGAAGCCGTGCTTGGGTGGTTCACGGTCAGGTGTTATCCGGCTCCGGGATGGACGAGATTTCGCTCCTGGGCGAAACGGAGGTGCACGAGGTAAGCCGGGGTGCCCTGAATAAATTTCATTTGTTTCCGGACCAACTCGGATTCCGGAAGCCCTCACTCCATGAACTGCGGGGAGGAAACGCGGAGCAGAACGCGAGCGTTCTGATGGATATACTGGCAAATCGCGACCATACGGCCAGGCGAGATCTGATTACGATCAATGCGGCGGCCGGTCTGGTGGTTACCGGAGTTGCGCCTCGCATGGAATCTGGAATCCGACTGGCGAATGAGATTTTGGACTCAGGTCGAGCGCTCGATAAACTCAAGCAGTTTCAGAAGTTCTTCTCCTGAAGAAGCGACGAATTCTTGCCTTCTAGAATTTCACTTTGGGAGGTGATCGAGGCAATATTCTTCGCCGTTCCGAGAGACTCGGAATTCAAGCTCGGGGCTATCCTTTTCAGTCCGCTTGCAGACAGCGCAGCGATGGAGAGTCTCTTCGGAAGATACAGCTTTCCTTTCGAACTTCCGCCGGCGGGTTTCGGTCTCATTTCGAGTCCTCAGCTTGGAATACGCCGTCGGTCCAAAGAAAACGAAATAGTTGAGGAATGAGACCAAAATCGCGGCCTTTGTGCTCAGAGAACCCCAGAGCAATTCAAGAATAAGCGGCGCCAGGCTCACCAGAGCAAGCCATTTGACTTTTAGCGGGAGGAGAAAAAGGACGTAGATCTGAACGTCGGGGTAGAGTGTAGCGAAGGCAAAAAAAAGCGAAAGATTCAAAAGAAACGCAAAGAGTCCTCCGCCACCGAAGAAAAAGGCTGCAATGGTTACACCGACCATGCCCAGAAAATAAAAAAGGGTGACCCGGAAGGCGCCCCAGGCGTGTTCGAGAGCGTCTCCCATCCAGACCAGGAACCAGAGATAGACAAAGAGAAAGAGCGGTTGCAGCGCTGGGTTGCCGCCTCGCAGGAGAAGTTCAGGCACGAATATGTAAGAAACCAGACGCCACACTTCGCCGTGGAGGATTCTTTCCGGGATCAAGAGGAGTGCCAGGACGTAGCTCGGCTGAAAGAGATGCAACAGATAGACCAGGCCATTTAAAATGGCGATCATCTGCATCAGGCGCGGGA
>JAFAJU010000466.1 GCA_019236035.1 Verrucomicrobiota bacterium
CCAACTCTGCCGGTCTTGGTATTTTCGATGCACGATGAGCAGGTCGGTGCAGAACGCGCCATTCGGGCAGGAGCGCATGGCTATGTAATGAAGCAGAACGCACTTTCGCATTTTTTTCTTGCCGTCCAGCAGGTGCTCCAGGGCGAGATTTACCTGAGCGATGAAATGCGCCGCCGGCTTCTCCTTTAGCGGCGAAGCCGAGACAGATGCGGCCATGGCGGCAGGTCGCATCTGTCTCGGCTTCGCCGCTTTTTTAATCCGCCCTACATAGCCATCGTATGATGCGGCTCCAAACCTCCCCGTATCCGGCCCAATCGACGAATTCTTTCGGGCACCAATGCGGACCAATATCGGAGGTCCAGGCCACAGATCTTCCCTTCCCAAAGGCCGCCACGACCAGAAGTGGATTATCTTTAACCGTAACCAGCAATTCGGAACCTTCCTTTACCTTCACTTCGTTAAACCCGAGAAGGTAGGGCCACACTTTCTCCGTTCCGGCCGTGATGAAATGGCTTTCGTTAACCACGGTCGGGTTGATGCCTTCCGGCTTTTCAACGCGATCATCAGTCGGCAACAGCGAAACGGGGAGCACCTCTTCAATGGGGCTCCGGTGATAGCGTGCTGCGCCATAGATACCTTGAAAGCTCAGGTAGCCGCCGGCCATCGCCAGGCCGCCTCCCTGCAAGACATACTCCTTGACCAGCTCGAGCCGATTCGGTACCCGTTTGCCCTCCAGGAATGTCTCCGGCGGCAACAGCAACGTGTTTGCTCCGATGTCGCTCAAGATTACGGCATCAAACAGCTGGAGCTGCCCCAGTTCAAACGGGAAATCTTTCGCCGCCTGGTGACTTGGAAGATGGCTAACTTGAATACCTCGCTCTTGCAGGGCGGAGATCAGAAAATCACCGCCCGTGGCATAGAGACTGGAGGAGAAAAAATCGAATCCTTTGATGTGCGTCGAATTGCTGACCCAGCTTTCCCCGACCAAAAGTACTTTTGCGTTCATTGACTTGAGTAAGTTTTGTTAGCGGCACCATCCCGCGATGGTTAGCGCTACGATTTTCGTGGTGGTTACTAACTCGGCGACCGACACAGACTCGTTGGGTTGATGTGCCTGGCTCGGGTCGCCTGGTCCGAAGTTGACCGTCGGAGTTTTTCCTAGATCAGTCGGAATCCCCATGTCGGTGTGTGCGCCGATTCCCCAAAGCTCAAATGGATGTGACGCGGCTTCGCAGGCGTTGCGGAACGCGCCGATGACCGGATGGTCAACCGCCACTTCGGCGCAATCCGCATCCAAAATCCATTCGATGCGGGCCGGATGGGCAGCCAGCCAAGGGTCCACCCGGCTGATCCTGGCAATGTGCTCTTCGATCTCGCTCCTTACTATTCCGCCAACCCCGTCAACATCCTTCTCATGTGGAAGGTATTGCACGTCGATGATGATTTCGGACCGACCCGCCGCTGAGCTGGGGTGTTCTCCGGCTTTGAGCTGCGTCACAATGATTTGGTTCGGCAACTCCATCAGCGGATGATTCTTCCTCGGATCGGTTCGCCATCGTTCATTGATCACATCAATGCCGGACAGTAAGAATCGCGTCAGCCCGATTGCGTCGACTGGTCCCCCTTTGTCCCAATGCCGCCGCGCCAGTTCCGCGTGACCGCCGATTCCATCCAGAATAATCTTTCCCCAGAGAATGCCGTGGCACACCGGCGCGATCCGATTGCTCGTCGGCTCCGTCAAGATCCCAGCATCCGCATGGTAGCCGCGGTCAGCCATCGCCAAAGTGCCCATGCCCCCAATCTCTTCATCGACAACGGTGGAAAACAGAATATCACCTGAAAGAGGAACCTGTAGCTCATGGAGAATCTCCCCGGCGACAAGCATGCAGGCCACGCCCCCTTTCATGTCGACTGCTCCCCGACCGTAGATCCTGTCCTGCACCAGTCGCCCGGCAAATGGAGGATAAACCCAATGCGTCAGCTCGCCGGGTGGCACCACGTCAATGTGCCCGGTCAGCAAGATCGATCTGCCGCCGCCCCTTCCTTTTCGCGTGCCGGCCAGAATCGGCCGTCCGGTGAAGTTGCGGCCTTTCTGTGCCCCTGGTTTACCGGCATACTTTTGCAGCAGCGCGCCTGCATCCGGCTCCCAAAGCTCCGTAGCAAAACCGCTTGCCGTCAAGCGTTGCGCAAGATATTCCTGGCACAATCGCTCGCCGGGTCCGGCCTTGGTTGGATCCGACATAACAATGCTCTCGAAGCGGATCAAGTCCTGGAGCGTGTGCGCCAGGCGCGAGCCGCTGGCGTCCACTTCCCCGATCAACCGTTGGTAGGTCTCGTCTCTCATTTGGTTTCTTCTCCTCGAATGACTCTGTCTAACAGAACGCTCAAAATCAGAAAGCACCCAACGAAGCCCAATTGCCAGATTGCGTTCACATTCAACATCTGCAGCCCAGCCTGCAGTGAGGTGAAAAAGAAAACGGCAACCAGGGAACCAGCCAGACCTCCGGACCCACCGAATATGCTGGTTCCACCCAGTAGTGCCGCCGTAAGGGAAAGCAACTCCAGGTTTTCACCAATATTTGGCCTTGCGCTTAACAGCCAGGAATCGGCTACCAGACCAGCTAACGCAGCCGTCAGGCCACTGTGCACGTAAACACCTAGCCGGATAAGATCAACCGGCAGGCCCACCAAACGGCACGCTCGTTCGTTACCGCCGATCGCGTAGATCCAGCGGCCTACCGGCATTTGCCACAAAACTAATTCCAGAATTAAGAATAACGGTAATACGATGAACACCGTGTGTAGGGGTATCCCGCCGATACTGCGCTGGCCGAGCGTACCAAAAAACGTAGGCAGGCCAGATAGGGGTGCACCCTCGGTTAATGCGACTGACAAACCGTTGTAGGCATAAAACGTCGCTAGCGTTGCCATAAGCGGCAGCAACCTGAATTTCGTAACTAACAATCCATTAATAAGACCCAAAAATCCGCCAAAAATGATTCCACCTAAACTTGCCAGATAGGGATTGAGCCCTGCCTTGACGCCGAACGCAATGGCCAACCCAGAAAGACTAACGATACCTCCAACCGAAAGATCAATACCACCGCCTCCGGCGAGGATGACCAGGGTCTGACCTAGGGTCACCAACGCCAGCAGCGTCGAGAATTGCAGGATAGAACTAACATTCGTCAGACTGAAAAAGGCGGGACTACGGATCGCAAAATAAGCGAGCGCGAAAATCCAAATTGCTACCAGACCGGCGAGCCGCATGTTTTTAAGAGTTGCCACCATCGCTCACTCCGTCTCCAAACGAGTGTTGCGCGCGGCGAACATGTCCAGGATCAGAACAAGCAACAACAACAATCC
>JAFAJU010000500.1 GCA_019236035.1 Verrucomicrobiota bacterium
GCCGGCCTACGCTGCCCTGGGCAAGTTGCTGCACGAGCACGGGCTCGAGTATCGGAACGCCGACGGCTGGGTAACTGCCAGCGTGGCCGATGACGGCCGCTGTACCTTTGCTCACCGCGACCCCGAACGCACAGTGGTGGAGTTCAGCCAGGCTGAGGATCGAGCGGCCTATTTGCGGATGTTGCAACGCCTGGGTAAGGACATGGCCTCAATCGGCGGCCTGCTGAGCAGCGAGGTGCGTTCGCTCGCGGCAGTCCGGCATATGACTACTCTCGTCCACCGTGGCGGAATACGCGGCGCCGAATGGTGGTTGCGCGCAGCGGCCAGTAGTGGCCGGGCATATTTGCGCCGTGACTTCCGCGGCCGCGAGGTCGACCATTTGTACGCGCCTTGGCTGCTGCATGCCGGCCTATCTCCAGACCATGCGTCGGGCGGATTAATGGCGCCATTGTTTGCAGGAATTATCCACGGTGTCGGTCTGCCGGTAGTGGCCGGCGGCGCCGGTCGTTTCTTAGCCGCCTTCCGCTCGCTTCTGGATTCCCTTGGCGTGCACATTGAGACGGGCTGCGAGGTCGATCGTATTCTCGTGACGCAGCATCGAGCAGTTGGAGTCGAGGTTGCAGGACGCACTTTCCGGGGCCGTCGCGCCGTCATCGCCTCAGTAACGCCCAACGCACTCTACAACCGGCTTCTTCTGAAGGACGCGACGGACGGAAGCGTGCAGGCCGAGGCTGCTAGTTTCCGGCCTGGCCGGGCCGCGCTACAGATTCATGTCGCGCTGTCTGAGCCTCTCGGCTGGCGAGACGCCCGGCTCGCTGAAGTTCCGCTAATTCACCTCTCCGACGGGTCAGCGAGCACTGGGATTGCTTGCGCGGAGGTGGAAGCCGGGCTCCTACCACGGCGCCCCACGGTCGCAGTCGGCCAACAGTACCTGCTGGATCCCACCAGGGTGCCGGCAGGTGCAGCTGCTCTGTGGCTGCAACTACAGGAGGTGCCTTACGCGCCTTGTGGCGATGCGGCCGGGGAACTTGACACAACACACGGCTGGACCAAGGAGCTGGCCGAGGGGTATGCCGGCCGCGTGTTAGACCGAGTCGCTCAGCACGCCCCCGATCTACGCGACAAAATCCTCGCCATCGACATCCTCACACCCGAAGATTTGCGAGCCCGCAATCCCAATGCCGTCAACGGCGATCCGTACGGCGGTTCCGCTGAGCTGGACCAGAGTCTTCTGTGGCGACCACTGGCATCGTCAGGACGGCATGCGACCCCGATCGGCCGCCTCTGGCACATCGGTGCTTCGACCCATCCCGGGGCTGGTCTCGGCGGCGGCTCCGGACATCTGGTCGCGACTACGCTAATCAGGCGCGGGGTGTGGCGACGTTAATAAGGTCCCGTCCTGACTGGAGCCACGCTATTAACGCTAAATGCCGAAGTTGGCGGAATCGTGCTCGTGCTCGTGCTCGTGCTCGTGCTCGATTCGTGGGACTTCGGCGCCGAAAAGAGAGCCCGATCCTTCGGCCATCATTTTGTTCCATCACTTTGACCGCGAGATATGCAGAATTCTCGAGGACGAGCACGAGCAGGAGCACGACTTCTCGACTTCGGCATTTAGGATAACGCATTGTTAGACCAGCTACTTGGGGGCTGAACTCCGCCGTTGCCGCAAGCAGCTGCAACTACTTAGCAAGACCTGGGCTATGACTAGCGGGCATTATCGCATTAGGCATCAGAAGAATGAAAACAAATACAAATCGAAGAGTAGCTCTGATCACCGGCGCAAACCGCGGCATCGGTCTACAAACCGCTAAGGATCTGGGGTCGGACGATATCACCCTCTTGCTCGGAGTACGCGACCTGGCTAAAGGAGAGGTGGTTGCAGCGCGTTTGCTTACAACGCCTCCAAGGCGGCCCTGAACTCTTTTACCATCCATCTCGCCTATGAGCTGCGCCATACTTCGATCAAGGTAAATTCGGCTCATCCCGGTTGGGTAAAAACCGAGACGGGCGGTGAGAATGCCGATCTCGAAGTTTCAGAAGGCGGCCGGACCAGCGTCTGGCTGGCCACACTTCCCGAAGACGGCCCCACCGGCGGCTACTTTCATGTAGGCCAGCCTCTTCCTTGGTAGGAGCGGTCGACGGACCCGTCACGGTCACGCGGGATCTCATCATCCGTCCGGAAGATCGGGAAGAATTCCTTGCGTTAGTCAAAGAGTATCGATTGATCTTTTTGCGTAACGGCGCTTTTCTTTTCCGAG
>JAFAJU010000262.1 GCA_019236035.1 Verrucomicrobiota bacterium
CGGTTATTTTTATCGCAATAATTTAGGACCGTTTCCAAGCGGTGCAGCTGCGATTCGATCTCGTCGGTGCTGAACGTGATACTCGCGCGCTGTTTGTCGGTCGCAACCAGGCTGTAACCTTTCGATACGTCGATGCTTTGAAACTGCAAACGCCCCTGCAGAATCTCCGCCGAAGCGCGGATCAGGTCGAGCGCCGCCTTGACTTCATCTTGAGCCAACGGTTGGCCGGCCTGGCAATTTGTCGTGTCGACGCCAACGATCAGCGGCAATCCAAGGTATTCCGGTGCTAAGGACTTTGTCTTCAAAAGGATTCCGCGCCGGTCAAGGAGATATGCGTTCTCATAGTTAAACGACGCGCTGTTTGTGTCGGGCGGAGCGACCCATGCAACCGGCCGCCGCTCCTGAACTGAAATCACAAGCTTGTTCGGAAGAATTCGCTGAATCCGGCTTTCTTCGACCTGTGGCAGTGAACCCAGCCTTTCCTGTACTTTCGGAAGATCGATGGAAAATATATTTTGCCCTTCACCGATGTCCGCCGTGTGCAAGATCGTTTCCCGACTCAAGTTGCCATCCGAGGTGACCTCGATCGTTTTTAAAGCATAATCGGCATTCGCAAAGAACAACGCATTCAACGCTCGCTTAGCCCCAAAGGCAACCCCGCCGAGCACTGAAGCAACCAACACGAGGCCGCAGAGCACAAGCAAGACGTTCTGCGTTCGCCGCGCAGCCGCCTTTTTCGCGCGAACTTTTACATCGAGGAGATGTTGATGCTTTCGCTGCCGGGAGCTGGAAGCGCGCTTGTTCTGCTTACGTACTGCCCTTTTAATTATCACCGCTTGCTCAGCACCCTCCTTTCCAGAGACAATTCGATGATCCGTTCACAAAGCTGCGTCATTGAAATGCCGGCGGCGGCGGCCGCCTCAGGTAACAAGCTCGTCTCCGTCATCCCGGGAATCGTGTTGACTTCCAAAACCTGCGCCTCGCAGTTTTCGTCTAGAATAACGTCCACGCGGGAGTAAACCTTCAATTCGAGCGCGCGATGAGCCGCTAAAGCAGCCTGTTCCACCATCTTTTTCTCCCAACGGCTCAAACGTGCGGGGCATTCATGCTCAGCGGCACCGCCGCGATTAGTCCAAGTGTATTTATTCTCGTAGCTGTAGAAGCCACCCTGCGGGCGGATCTCAATAATTGGCAATGCAGTTTCGCCCAAAATTCCAACGGTCAGCTCCCTTCCGCTGACAAACCTCTCAACCAAAATGGTATCGGCTTGGGAAAATGCCTTTTCCAAGGCCGCTTCACTCTCGTCAGCTTCTTTCACTATGTACACGCCGACACTGGATCCCTGGCAAGGCACTTTCACAACGTAAGGAACGCTGAGATTAAGAATTTCTCCTCTCTCTAGCGTCACGTACGGAGCGGTTGGTACCCCCGCTTCC
This sequence comes from Verrucomicrobiota bacterium, assembly GCA_019236035.1. Taxonomy (GTDB): domain Bacteria; phylum Verrucomicrobiota; class Verrucomicrobiia; order Chthoniobacterales; family JAFAMB01; genus JAFAMB01. The sequence continues at coordinate 1,437 of JAFAJU010000262.1, forward strand.
ACAAAACGTCTTTTGCTCTCGATCTTGTCGAAGGCGGCTCGACTGCCTTCAACGCCTTCGCCCGTGTACGGGATTCCCTTGTTCTCGAGGATAGCCTGGACGGCGCCATCTTCGCCAAAAGTTCCATGTAAGGCGTTAAACGCGAGCTCTGCGCAGCTGGGGAGATGAAAGTTGTCGCCCTGGACATCGATCTGGAACGCATCCGCTCCGAGGGCTCGTAAGGCCTTCATCACAGCCAATCCTGAACGAAGCGAAACCTCTCGTTCGGAGCTCGTTCCTCCACACAGCACTGCGACTTTCTTCCCAAACAAATTGCTATTCATCATCCACCCCAACAATCTGAACTTCGGTTTGCAATTCGATCCCCCGTTGTTCTTTAGCAGCGATTTGAATCTCATTGATCAACTGGAGAATCTCTCGTGCCCGCGCGCCGCCATCGTTCACGATGAAGTTCCCGTGAATTTCCGAAACACGGGCCGCACCGACTCTGCGGTCCTTCAAACCTAACTCTTCGACGAGTTTTCCCGCCGGGTATTCGCGTGGATTCTTAAAGATGCATCCCGCGCTGGATGCGATCGGCTGACTCGCCTTTCTCTTGCGACTCGACTCTGACAACCGTTGATCGATCGCATCGATGCTGGCCGGTTCACCGCGAAAGATTGCGGAAACGGCGTAGCGATCCCGCAACGTTGGGACGTTGCGGTACTGAACCTGCATCTGATCTGGTCGCAGAACGTCGAACTCGCCCCGGAGGCTGACGACCTGCACACTGACAACCTGCTCGAATGTCTCGACG
>JAFAJU010000191.1 GCA_019236035.1 Verrucomicrobiota bacterium
GTGCCGATACAGGTCCACCCAACACATTCACCGCGCGACCGTGATCGGCGATTGTGCCATTGCGCTTGAGATCGATTTCGAAGGTCGAAAGTGTCCGATTCCAATCCTCGGCGTGCTCTGCGATTGAATGGCGAGGGCCAACCAAGAGGGCCCCGTGGAGCCCAAATCCCGCCACCGTGTCGGGTGCAGAAAACACCCAGCCTGGAAAGATCGACTGCACAATTTCGAAACCGTGCGCAACCCAGTCGATAGAGGCCAGCAATGCGCCTTCGTCCATGTCCTGAGACGGTGCGACCGCCAGCCCGAAGACAATCTCCGGCTCTATGCGTGGTTCGGCTAAACCCGCGAGCGGGAACGAGTCACCGATCCCGGCAAGGTCGTGCACGGTTTGGTTGTAGACATAGCCCCAGATCGGCTCGTAAACTTTGTATTCAGCCCAGATCGTTCGATTCGTGAACCCAATCTTCCGTCCTATTGGAATCTGGCCGCGGCTCTCACGCGCCTGTCTAATCACAGCGGTCGCGAAGTAGGCATCCTTGAGATCAAAAGCAGCGCGGCGCGTAGAGAACGGCGGGATCTGGCGGCCGGCATCAAGTGCGGCGAGTGCCTCGGCAGCGATCGCCTTAGCGTCCGCTAGCTTGTTGGTATCATCGGTGGACATTGAGATAACATGCGCGCCGCATGCTTTTATGAATTGTGACCCGCGTCAATAGTTGCATACTTTTCTAGAAAAGCATGGATCCTCTGATTCGCACAGTCACAATTGACCTCGGCCCACGCTCCTATCCCGTCTACATCGGCGAGAACCTCTTGGACCAGGCTGGCCAACTGTGCCGGAGGTCCTCGCTAGAGGGCCACGCGGCGCTAGTTACGGATACGAAGGTCGGCGCTCTCTATGCCGAAAGAGTCGTGAAGGCTTTGGCTGACTCAGGATTCAAAGTCTCAACTCATCTGATCAATGCCGGCGAGGTTTCGAAATCGTTCCCAGTCATCGAGACTTTATGTGAGGACTTTGCTCGGCATGGAATTGACCGGCGAAGTTTTGTGGTCGCTTTAGGTGGCGGCGTAGTTGGCGACCTAGCGGGATTCGCTGCGTCCATCTACTACCGGGGCGTTCCCGTAATTCAAATCCCCACAACGATAATGGCTCAAGTGGATAGTTCTATTGGCGGGAAAACCGGCATCAACCTGAGTGCGGGAAAAAATCTTGTGGGAGCGTTTCACCAACCGCTCGCGGTTCTCGCCGACACGACCACACTCGCGACCCTAGGCAAACGTGAGTGGAATGAAGGCTTTGCTGAAGTCATTAAGTATGGGGTCATTCGTGAAAAGCAGCTTCTTTCCGACTTGCGACACGGCGCACTATCACTTCCGGCCCTAGTCCGACAATGCGTCGAAATCAAAGGCCTATTTGTGGCCGGAGACGAAAGGGAAATCACCGGGAGCCGAGCCTTATTGAACTTTGGGCATACGCTCGGCCACGCGATTGAGACTGTCGCCGGTTACGGAACGTTTCTGCACGGGGAAGCGGTAGCGCTCGGCATGATCGCTGCCGCCCATGTGTCGGCGAACCGGGCCGGTCTGCCGGAGGAGGAGGTCAAAGAAATTGAAGCGGCGATCAAACACTATGATCTACCGACTCGGCTGCCCAAGGCATTACCGCTTAGCAAAATCCTGGAAAGGGTTTTTGCCGACAAGAAGTTCGTCGACGGCAAAATTCGCTTTGTGGTGACCTCGAAACTCGGATCTGCCTTTCTGGCCGATAATATCACTATCCAAGACCTTGAGTCTGGACTTCAGGCTATCGAAAAATCCCAACCGTGACCCGAAAAGAGGCCTTTATCGCCCTGAACATGGTCCCACACCTTGGACCGGTGCATCTGCGGCGCCTGCTTGATGTCTTTGGCTCCCCCGACCGGGTGCTGGCCGCTGGGCGAAACGAACTTCAAGGCGTAGAAGGACTGAATCAAGCTCTTATCGACTCTTTGGTGTCTTGGGAATCCGTCGTGAACCTGCAGCAAGAACTCGTTCATGTTCAAGAATTTGGAGCGACCGTCCTGACGCTGGATGATACGGAATACCCGACTTTATTGCGCCAGATCCACGATCCGCCGACGGTCCTTTATATCTGGGGCAAGCTCGAGTCGAGAGATCATCACGCGATCGGGGTGGTTGGTTCGAGGCGGACCAGTCACTACGGGCTGGAGTGTGCCAAAAAGCTCTCCTACCAGATCGCCTACTCGGGTCTCACGGTAATCAGCGGCTTGGCACGCGGGATCGACACAGCTGCACATCAAGGGGCGCTCGCTGCCAAGGGGCGCACCGTGGCAGTTTTAGGGACCGGACTACACCATCTATACCCGGCCGAGAATCGAGCGCTAGCCGAGAAAATTGCTTCCTGCGGCGCCGTGGTAACCGAGTTCCCGATGGAAACGACCCCTGATCGTCAAACGTTCCCTATGCGGAATCGGATTATCAGCGGCTGGGGCTTTGGCCTGTTGGTGGTCGAGGCAGGCGTCAATAGTGGAGCACTGATCAGTGCGTCGCAGGCGGCCGACCAAGGTCGCAACCTTTACGCTATCCCGGGACCGATTGATCGACCTACTTCGCATGGCTCTAATCGCCTTATTCAACAGGGGGCAAAGCTCGTGATGAGCGTTGATGATATACTCGAAGACGTTCATGCGCTGTTCCCCAAGGCGCCGGTGCTTTCTCCCAGCAAGCCGCTCGATCTCGAAGGCGACCTCCTGAAAGTCTACGAATCCATCGGATCCCAGGAAACTTCTATTGATGAGATCATCCAGCGCTCCGGCCTGGGAGCGGGCTCCGCTACAGCCGCATTGCTTCAACTGGAGATGAGGCGCCAGGTGAAGCAACTTCCTGGCAAATACTTCGTAAAACTATTGTGAAGCGTTTTTGTTTGCTACTTTGCGGGTTGCCCTCTAGTTTCCCGACCTCTGTGACAACCAATCCGTCCGGGTTGGTTGTTCGGTATATTTTTGGAGATGGGAAAAACCCTGGTCATAGCAGAAAAGCCTAGTGTGGCACTCGATGTCGCCCGCGCGCTCGGGAAATTCGAGAAGCAAGGGGATTACTTCGAAAACGAGCACTACGTTATTTCCTCAGCAATCGGTCATCTCGTCGAGCTTTGTCTGCCCGGTGAGTTGGACAAGCAGCGGGGTAAGTGGAGCTTCCAAAATCTTCCGATCATCCCGGATGAGTTCCAGCTCAAACCAATTGCGAAGACGGAAGGCCGCTTCAAGCTGCTCAAGCGGCTGATGAAACGCGACGACATCGACCTGGTCATCAATGCATGCGACGCCGGGCGCGAAGGAGAACTAATCTTTCGCTACCTGGTGAAGCTCGCCGGCACAAAGAAACGGCTCGAACGTCTTTGGCTTCAGTCGATGACTCAAGAAGCAATCAGGTCCGCATTTGACCGGCTTCGAACCGATGCCGAAATGATTCCGTTGGCCGAGGCGGCCGTCTGCAGGTCTGAAAGCGATTGGCTTGTCGGGATCAATGCGACTCGAGCGATGACGGCGTTCAACTCGAAGGTCGGAGGATTTCAGTTAACGCCGGTTGGCCGAGTACAAACGCCGACACTTGCCATTCTGGTTGAACGAGAGGAACGAATCCGGTCTTTCGAGCCCAGAACTTACTGGGAGCTATTCGCAGATTTCGACGTTCAGAAAGGAACCTACCGCGGTCGCTGGTTTGACGAAAAGTTTACCAAGGACCAGGACGAAGAACGAAAGCCAGAGCGGATTTGGGATCGGGCCAAGACCGAGGCGCTCGTAACAAAAGTTCTGGGCAAGCCGGGGGAAATTAGCGAGGAGAAAAAGTCCACCACGCAGGCGCCTCCCCTGCTGTATGATTTGACCACGTTGCAGCGTGAAGCAAACTCGCGCTATGGGTTCTCTGCTCGGCGGACTCTGCAAGTCGCCCAGCAACTCTACGAACGATACAAGGTCATTACCTATCCTCGAACGGATTCAAGATATTTGCCGGAAGACTATCTGGGAACAGCCCGCCAGGTGTTATCCAGCCTGAGTGATCCGACGCTGCAACCGCGCGCGCAGAAGGTGCTCCGAAACGGCTGGCTGAAACCTAGTAAGCGAATATTCAACAACGCAAAGGTGACCGATCACAACGCGATAATTCCAACCGGCCAGATCCCGCGGAACCTCGA
>JAFAJU010000259.1 GCA_019236035.1 Verrucomicrobiota bacterium
GAACAAAGCCACCACTTAAACTCTTTGCCACTGTTATGATGTCGGGCTCGAGATTCCAATGCTGAAATGCCCACCATTTTCCAGTGCGACCCATCCCGGATTGTACCTCGTCGCAAACGACCAGGGTTCCGTGGGTCCGACAAAGCGCCTCCGCTTTTTGATAAAAATCGTCAGTCGGATAGTTTACTCCCTTTCCCTGAACAGGCTCGAAAAGAAACGCTGCGACATCGCCTTTTCTCAGCAGCCGTTCCAACGCCTCCAAATCGCCCAGACGAATGCGGGCGACGTCATCCAAAAAGGGTCCAAACCCTTCCTGAAAATTACCGCTGCCAGTCACTGAAAGTGAACCATAGGTGAGACCGTGATAACACCCCTTCAAGCTGACTATCTTCGACCGCCCGGTTGCCGCACGCGCAAACTTAATGGCGCCTTCAACCGCTTCCGTGCCGGAATTGCAGAAAAATACTGCTTCCAGATGTGGGGGCGACTTCTTCAGCAGCGCCTCCGCCAGTAAACCGCTCAAGAGCGAACAGTCGAGTTGCACCATGTTTGGCAAATCCAGGTCCAGTGCATCTCGAATCGCTTGTTTGATGACCGGATGGTTCCGCCCCATGTTGAATACGCCGTAACCGCTCAAAAAGTCGAGGTACGCTTTGCCATCGCTGTCGTACAGGTATGCGCCTTCGGCGCGAACGTATACCTTATCGAACCCGGTGATCCGCAAAACCTCCACCAGCGTCGGATTCAGGTGCCGGCTATGCAGTTCGTAATTTTCGCCCATGCGGGCGCCCACAAGACTTTTTAAATCGAATGACATCGGTCGTAAACGCCTCAACTCAAACGGAATCGGCTACAGCTGGAATTGGCGGATAGAATTCGGGAATGATTGCACGGGAATTCTCGAAGGTACAGTGAGAATGAGGCCGGTCGGGCAAGAGGCCGCAAAGGAGGGCCGGAGAACACAGGGGGATAATTTTACCACAGAGACACAGAGATCACGAAGTCGGATTCACAGTGTTAAATTTAAAGCCTTTCCCCATCTCGACTCCGTGCGCTCTGAGCCTCTGTGGTAAAATCATACCTCTGGGTCCGGTATTTGCCCGAAGCGCCCAGCAGTGCAATGTCAGAAAAATTCCTGAGAAAAATCTGAAACTCCGCGTTTGGAATTCATTTGTACTTGGATGAAGTCCGGCAATCTGGCTCAGAAGAAGCAGAGGCCGCTCTAGCATCTACGAAACGAGACCCAATGCAGACCGTCCCTTTTCCCATAAGCGCTGCCAGTTTCCCGCTTCACCAGGGCGTGTGCCAACTCCTGGAGAATGCGCTCGAACAGGCGCTCTTGATCACAAACGACCATGGAGAAGTTCTATTTGCGACGCGGCAGACACGAACCATCCTACGGACTTTTTTTGTTGAGACGTCCGATTCAGTTATTCCCGACGAACTCCTCAACTGGTTAATTGCAGGCGATACGAGTAAGCCTCTGGTAGTCCGTCATCCGGAAAACGGCGAGGTCGAAGTGCACAATTTTCCGCTGTCGCCTTCTGGAAGCCTGTCACTCATGCGGCTTGAACATAAGAAGGTCGACCGGGGTCCCAAGGCGCTGATCGCCCTGGGATTGACCGCACGTGAAGCCGAGGTCCTTTACTGGATAACCGAAGGTAAAACCAACCCGGAAATCGCGATCATCCTGGATGCTTCTCCGGACACCGTGAAGAAACACGCCGCGAACCTTTATGCCAAGCTCGGCGTGCCGACTCGGACATCGGCGGCACGATGCGCGCTCTCGGTTCTTCTAGCGAACGCCTGAGCCGACTCGCGGCTCAGGCTTGCGCAAAAATTACTTGATTCTACGGGTTCCTGACGCATCATTCCTTCCTCGCTTGGAAAAGATGCGGGTGTAGCTCAGTTGGTAGAGCACTTCCTTGCCAAGGAAGATGTCGCGCGTTCGAATCGCGTCACCCGCTCCATAAATTCTATAGCCGACAGGCGAGGGCGCATTTGATTCTGGTATCAAGATCGATCTGGCTTCGAAGGTATCGATCGTCTACGATCACCTGACAAAAATGCTATTCGTCCGTTTCACGTGAATGTTCCGGAAGCGGAACTTCCCGAATCTTATAGGAGGAAAGAGCATGGCAAACTTGGCCTATCACAAAGTGATCGCTGCCCTGCTAGTGATCGATCCATACAACGACTTCATTTCAGTCGGAGGCAAGTTATGGGATCGCATCAAAACCGTAGCCGAAGCTAATCAGTGTGTTCCTAATATGTTGCAAGTCCTGAATGCAGCACGGCAGGCGAAGCTTCGGGTCTTCTATGCAATGCATCGCCGGTATCGCCCGGGTGATTACGAGAGTTGGAAATACATTGCGCCCATTCAGAAAGCGGCGTGGAAGCACAAGACCTTCGAATACGGCACCTGGGGCGGCGAATTCCGTTCCGAGTTCCAGCCTAGGCCGGACGAGATTGTCGTTGGGGAGCATTGGTGTTCCAGTGGCTTTGCCAACACAGATTTGGATTTGCAGCTCAAAAAGCACGGCATCCATCAACTGATCGTGATCGGACTTATAGCACACACCTGCATCGAAGCGACCGTTCGCTTTGCCGTTGAGCTCGGCTACGAAGTCACGGTGGTAAAGGACGCAACGGCAGATTACTCCGATGAAGCGATGCATGCCGCTCTCGACATAAATAT
>JAFAJU010000418.1 GCA_019236035.1 Verrucomicrobiota bacterium
GGAACGGCATGGGAAAAGGGCGAAAGATTGGCGAAGCTGGTCGCGCAACGTCGAACCCTATTAGTCCTTGATGGCCTGGAGCCGATCCAAAATCCGCCTGGTCTGCAAGAGGGACGGTTACGTGAGCCTTTTCTCCAGGCGCTCCTACGCGAACTTGCTGCTTTCAATAAGGGGCTTTGTGTGATCACCACGCGGAGTCCGGTCGCTGATATTGCAGATCACGAGGGCAGCTCAGCGCTGCGTCGTGACCTGGAACAACTGTCCAGCGACGCCGGTGCGAAACTACTCCGAGCCCTGGGTGTCAAAGGTTCTGAGGCAGAATTACGAAGTGCCAGCGAAGAGTTCGGCGGCCATTGTCTAGCTTTAACGCTGCTGGGCAGCTATCTGACTGATGCGTACAACGGAGACATTCGTTGCCGTAGCGAAGTGTCAGGCCATCTTGCTGATGACCTACGACAGGGAGTCCATGCGCGAAAGGTCATGGAATCGTACCAAACCTGGCTTGGAGAGGGTCCTGAGCTGGCCGTTCTCCGCATGTTAGGCCTATTTGATCGCCCAGCGGACGAAAAGGCGCTGGGGACTCTGCTGCAGTCGCCGGTGATTCCTGGGCTGACAGATTCATTAGCTGATTTAAGGCCGACCGAGTGGCGCACGATTCTAGCCAAACTAAGAAGAGCGAAACTCCTGGCGGGAGAAGACCCGTATAATCCTGGACACCTCGATGCTCATCCGCTCATTCGCGAATACTTTGGCGAACAGCTTCGCAGCCAACAAACAGAAGGGTGGAAGGAATGTAGCAGGCGGCTCTTTCACTACTATCGAACGCTTGCGCCGCAGCTGCCGAATAGTTTCAGGGAGATGGAACCACTTTTCTCCGCGGTCATTTGCGGCTGCAATGCCGGTCTGTTTCGAGAGGCGCTGCATGAAGTTTACATTCCGCGTATGCAGCGAGGGGAAGCCTGCTTTGCAGCTCACGTACTTGGAGCAACTGGGCCACTCCTCTCTGCTTTGATTCAATTCTTCGAACACGGACGCTGGGGATCACTCGCTGAAACGGCTATCGAAGGGCAAAATCTCACGGCGGAAGATCAGCTTTTCATCCTCATGCAGGCGGGGCTCTATCTAACGACTACGCGAGGAGTGGGAGCACCCGAGGCACGCATCTGTTACGAGCGTGCCGAGCCCTTGTGTCACTCACTAAATGATCCTCGGCTCCTGTACGTGGCACTGATGGGTCAGTTTCGCTATACACTAATGACGGACAAGCTGTCTGCTGCCATGCAAATTGCGGAACGAGTTTCCGCCCTGACAGGGCAACAAAATGACGCCACGCTTACAGTTGGAGCCTATCGCGCTTTGGCATGTACGCACTACTATTTGGGTAATTTCGAGTCCGGACGAGAATACGCGCTGCGTGCGGTTGAGATTTGGCGCTCGGGACGCGTCCAGTCTTACGCGGAAGAGCATCATACGCCGGTTGCCAACTGTCTGTTTTATGGGGCCATGTGCGAATGGCATCTCGGAGAACGCGCCCGTTGCCACGCGATGATGGAGGAAGGGATGTCACTAGCAAAGGGACTGAATGATATGAACTCATTAGCCCTGGCGCTACAATTTGCGGCGACTATAGCTCGTTATAATGCGGCTGAATTGGAACGATTGGCGTCCGAATTAATTGAACTGGCAACCCGTCACAATTTTTCGTACTGGCTAACCATAGGAACCATGTTCCGCGGTTGGGCGCGTAGCGCTATCGGTGACACCGTCGAAGGTATACCGTGGATTGAGCATGGAATAAGAGACCTGCGGGCAGGCGGCTCCGTCTTCGGTCTGCCAGTTTGGCTGGCGGTCAAGGCCGAAGCTTTGCATCTCGCGGATCGTGCCCCGGAAGCTCTTGCAGCTATCGACGAGGCGGAGGCAATGGCTCAACGATTTGAGCACCGCAACACGTTTTCCGAATTGCATCGGCTCCGGGGTGTGTTTCTCGCGGCTATCGGCGCCGAGGAGACGCAAATTGAGGGTTCGTTTCGAGCAGCCATTACCATCGCACGGGAGCAGAAGTCGATTTTGCTGGAGGAATGCGCCGAAGAAACTTACGCAGAATATCGGCGGCAAAGCGCAAGTGCGTCAGGGGGACGTGGAATTCGGCTTGCTCTTTGGTGACTCAGCAAGGCCTTTGAAGAGAAGAGTTCAAAAACAGGTTGTTGCAAATTCTAAATTTGGAGGTTTAGCGGCGAAGCCGAGACAGATGATAGCCTAGGCT
>JAFAJU010000316.1 GCA_019236035.1 Verrucomicrobiota bacterium
CGGAATCTAGGTTCAACGTTCACCGCTTGCGGTTCGGCGTTCGCTGTTCGGGGTTCGCTGCGTTTCGCTTCACGCTGCCTCAGGGTCAACGACCAACGGCCCGCCACGACGATGGCCGAGATCGCGAGAACGCCGAAGATCACCGGACCATCGACCTCCTCGCCCAGGACCAAATGCGACGCGAAGATCGCCAGGAACGGCAATAACAATTGCACCTGACTCATCTTCGCTATACCTCCGAGCGCCAGGCCCTTGTAATAAAAGAAAAACCCGATGAATTGGCTGACAGCTGTCAGGTACAACAAAGCGCCCCATGCGTCCGCTGTTGGCTCCTTACCCCGAGCGATGGCGCCCGGCCCGTAGGCAATCAGGGCAGCCAATTCGAACGGAAGCACCGTGACGAGCGCCCAACAGATCACTCGCCATCCCCCCATCTCGCGGGCCAACAGGCCTCCTTCGGCATACCCGTAAGAACAGGCGACAAACGCCACCAACAACAAAACGTCCGCCGGTTCGATTGAATGAAAGCCGGTTCGATAAGCGGAGAAGAGACCAAGCGAGACCGTACCCAGAATCGCAAATATCCAAAACGTGCGGGAAGCCGATTCACGCCCGCGAATGACTCCAAACATCGCGGTTGCCAGAGGCAGGACCGATCCTAGCACCGAAGCGTGTGTCGCCGGAACGTATCTTAAAGCCATCGACACCAAGACCGGAAAAATTACCACCATCCCAATCGCCGCAGACGCAAGCCGCACGATTTGCCACCGATCCGGAAAAAGATTCTTGGTAAGCAGGAGATAAGCCAACGCCGCGATCCCCGCTCCTGCGCCCCGAACCAGGGCGATCAGGATCGGATCAAATGCCCGCAGGCTTAACCTCGTCATCGGAAAAGTGAAGCTGAAGCAAAGCACACCGGCCAAAGTGAAAAACCAGCTTTGCCATTCCACTGATCTAGTTCGAAGGAGGGAAATACCGGGCGAGCAGTTTGACGACAATTTCACCCGGAGAAAATCGAACAGGTTTTCGTACCAGAACAGATACAGATAGCGAAAATGTCGACCAGAACAGTTTGATCTGATACCGTTCACCGTTCACCTTTCACCGTTCGGCATTCGGCGTTCGCGGCGGCTTAACCTATGCGACAGACCAACCAAAAACCGGCCTATCTTGCGCTGGCGAACTCGCTCGAAGTTCAGATTCAAGCAGATGTCTTCAGACCCGGAGACCGTCTGCCCTCTGTTCGATCTCTTTGTGGCGATCATCGGCTCAGCATTGAAACCGTCCTCCACACGCTCCGAGTTCTAGAAGACCGCGGCATAGTCGAAGCTCGGCCCAGGAGTGGATTCTATATCAAGTCCAGAAACCAATTACCTGAACCGTCGCCTCAGCCTCTTCGACTAGAGGCATCGCCAGTTGAAGTCGGAAAGTTGCGCTACCAGTCGTTCTCCGCGGGCAGTTCGAAAAATGTCATCCCGCTGAGTGTCGCCGTACCGGCCCCGGAAGTCCTCCCAACCGCGAAACTCGGCCGGATGATCTCAGTAATCGCTCGCTCCGCGTCGGCAGAAGTCGTCGGTTACACCGAAGCCGCCGGTCACCCCAAACTGCGTAAACAGCTTGCGCGCCGGGCAAGTGATTGGGGATGCCTATTAACTTCGGACGAGTTTATCGTCACAAATGGCACGGCCGAAGCCATCGCATTGTCGCTTCGGGCCACCTGCCCTCCGGATTCGGCTGTCCTGGTCGAGTCCCCCACCTTTTACGGCATCCTCGAGACTATCGAAAATCTCGGATTGCGGGTCGTGGAACTCCCCACGGATCCACGGACCGGCGTTTCGCCTGACGACGTCGAGCGTGCCATGCTGTCGATCCCCAGGATCGGTGCATGTCTACTAGTCACAAATTATTGCAACCCTCTCGGATGCGTTATGCCGGTCGAAGAAAAGAAGAGATTGGTCTCTATTTTGGCGAAATATCAAGTCCCATTGATCGAAGACGATATTTACGGCGATCTCTGTCCCCCGGCTGAGCGGAGGCCGATCACGGCGAAGGCTTTCGACGCCGAAGGCTTGGTGCTTCTTTGCAGTTCGATCTCGAAAACGCTGGCACCCGGCTTAAGAGTTGGTTGGGTTTCTCCAGGTCGTTTCCGTGATGCTATCCGTCAGCTTAAGGCGAACCAAACACTGACTTGCCCTACGATCACTCAGATGGCGGTTGCGGAATTCCTCGAGCATGGCGCGTACGACGCGCATTTGCGGAAAATTCGAGTCTTTTTCGCCGACCAACTGCAGCGCTTCCGGGGCGCAGTGGCCCGCTACTTTCCTTCTGACATCAGAGTCACGCGGCCCCAGGGTGGGTTTGTGCTGTGGATCGAATTTGATCCAGCCATAGACGCAACTGAACTTGCCTCTACGGCTCTCAACAAACACCGGATCGCCGTCGCACCGGGCTGCATTTTCTCTGCAAATGGAAAAAATTTCCGGAACTGCCTGCGCATCAGCTGCGGCTACCCATGGTCACCCCGAATCGAAGGCGCAATCAAGGTGCTAGGACAATTGGCGAAAGGAACGCCGAGAACGCCGACAACGCCCGAGAACGCCGGAAACGGAGGTCAATAAGCGGGTGTGAAATTGACCTGTCCCCATAGGACCTATAGGACACATGGGTCCTATGAGACCCGCGTTTCCCGCGCTCCCGGCGCTCCCGGCGTTCCCGGCGTTCTCGCGCGTTCCCGGCGTTCTCCTCGTTCCCTTGACGTCGTTCTCTCTTTCCGCCAGCATCTGCTACGCGATTTATGAGCTGGTATTATGGGGTGGACGGGCGGCCCCAAGGCCCTGTCGAGCAAACAACTCTGGAA
>JAFAJU010000324.1 GCA_019236035.1 Verrucomicrobiota bacterium
TCCCCAAAGGCCGAACCGGACCGGCTGAAGCGATGTTCGAGGCCGTCAACGCGGGCTGGATGGACCTCGGCGCCGCGGGCACGGAGCACGTCGCCGGCACGACGCTCCCCCGTGATGTGTTCGCGGCGGCGCGGCAGGCCGTCACGGCGTAAGTCCGGGGCAAGCTGAATTAGCCCGGTTCCTTCGGAACTGCGGCGCTAACGTCAAGAAAGATCGCTTTTTTATATGAAAGCTGAACACACAATAGATAAACCCGCGCGGGCAGGTCGAGCAACTCAAATAGCCGCGATGGTAATAACCGGCCTTGTCGCCTTCATCTGGGTGTACTTCGGAAGGTTATATCTAATTCACGATCCCGACGAATGGAGGATCGCCAATCAGCAGCTCGGATACCCGCTCTATATCATCCCTCTGATTGGCGTGACCCACATCCTTGGTGGCGTCGGCCTTCTGATTCCCAATGTGCCTCGATTGACTGAGTGGGTTTATGTTGGTCTCGCGATCAATCTTTTGCTCGCGTTCTATTCACAACTGAATGGCGGTGGCAGTACTTGGGATAAATTTGATCCGATTCTCGTCATGGCGTTCGTCTTTGCTTCGTATGTATTAAGACGCTGCATGCGCGCAAACAGGTGGTCGATATAAAGAACACGCTCGGCGGGCAGTTTTACTTTTTCCAGGCACGTCGCGGAGGCCCAACGAGGGTCCGGCCCGCGCCCCCTTGCTTCTGAAACTTCTCGTAAAATGAGGCTTCGCGATGGCGTTATCTCAGCGGCGATCCCTCTATACCACTTGGCCTCGTCAATTTCATCTGCAGCGAGCCTTTTCTCCCAGAATGCCAGGAGCGGTTCAGCCCGATTCGTTATTGGTTCCTCGGAGCTCATCGTCTCTGAATCGCCGCCATTAGAAATTGGAATCACCAGCAACCTATACACCGTAGATCCGCACACGAATAGAAATTCAGGACGACATCTATAGTCCAAATGAAACTATCCTTCCTACTTCTTTGTATAACTGCTTCATTGCCCTTTTCCGGCATGGGCCAGGTAATTTATTTCGAAGCCCAAAAACAAAAAATCTATAGCCAAACTAAGAGCGATACCCCACCGACAAAGCCTTTCGTTTTTAACTTATATTGCGATCTCACCACGACTGCCGCCGGAGACGCTACTAGTAAGCGGTCGGCGAAGGGCTGCGATACGTTGGCGCACGAAGGATGCCTGATGGGCTCCGGACAAACCGTCGCCGTCTTGGCGCTAGGGATTTTTAAATGAGCGGGAAGTTGCGCAACACCTGCTGCAGCTTTCCACGGATAGATTAAAAGCTGATTCTGACTCCGCCAGTTACGGCGTTTGAGTCATAACGGTTCCGGCCGAGTTGCCCATCGTAGTTGACATAGGTCGCGATCGTCGGTGTCCAGCTTACCGAGAGGCCCGCACTCACAATCGCGCTATCGTGACCTTCGCTCGGACCAAGAAAGGTTGCCGATGGTCCGGGAATGCCAGCAAAACCGGCGGTGATCGGAAGGGCCGAGTACGTGTACTCATGTTCCCAAGCTGCGCTCAAGCAAGGTTGAAGCACTACCTTTCCGATCTGCCAAGGGTAAAAGGCTCTGAAACCGAAGTCAGTTCGCAGAGACTCCGCGGATTGCGATGGAAACTGCAACGCCGCCAGCGAGCCGTTCTCACCGAAGTTGCTAATCTTAACATTGGTATATTGAATTGAGGCAATCGGTCCGATGGTTAAATGGCCAAAATGGAAGTCATAACCGCCGCTGCCAAACGTGCTGAACTCCGTGCCTCCAGTGCCTCCGGATACCGTCCCTCCCAGCGTCGCCCGATCGGAGCTATAGACATTGTGCCCGCCCCAGATTGCTCCATCCAGATAAAACCCGCGGGTGTACCAGGTAGCGTAAACCCCACCCCTGCCGCTATCGACATCGATATTTCCACTCGGCTCCAGGCTGGTCCACGTATGTGCGTACTCTCCAAACGCTCCTATAGCAAACTGATCGGTAATTCGGTAATCGACACCCAGGCTGAACCCACCCGTCGTAAAGTCATAGCCCCTTGCATTCGAATCACCGTCGACATTGACAAAGTCACCGAAACCCGTGAGCCAGACACCCCAGCGGTTTTCAGGAGCCGGCTGCAATACCTGTTCCACCGGGTTCTTGGAGGACTGGTTCTCCACACTCGCTTTGCCTTCCGAGGCTGTTACTACTCCATTGACTCTCATGTTCGAGCTGAATCCAGTGGATCCT
>JAFAJU010000013.1 GCA_019236035.1 Verrucomicrobiota bacterium
TCCCGCACCGGATTGTTATCAGTGTACCGCTGCCCGCGCAGATGAGCGCGCCCGAGCGTTACGCCACACCCTGCAGACCATAGACCACGCGCACAAGCTTGGCGTGAAACGTGTGGTCATGCACCTCGGCTCCGTTCAAATGCCCAACTATACCGAGCGGTTATTTCAGCGCATCGTTTCCGGCCGATACCTTGACCGTCGATTTGTCGCCATTAAGCTCAATGCAATCCGTAAACGGGAGGCCATTACGGTATACCACCGGGTTGTAGAATGGCTGGAGCCTGTGCTTGCACACGCAAAGGCGGCCGATGTTAAGCTGGGGATCGAGAACCGCATCGGGATTGAGACTTTCCCATCCGAACGAGAGTTCCGTCGCTTGTTTACTGACATCACAGACAGCTCGATTGGTTATTGGCATGATTTTGGCCACGCCCAGATTCGCCATAATTTGACTTTCATCGATCATGCAGAGTGGTTAGCGGAAATGGCCCCTCGCCTCATTGGTTGCCACGTTCATGACGTCAGCTTTCCAGATACCGATCACCAGGTGCCGTTCAGTGGAATGATCGATCTTGTCGGCCTCATCCAGTCCTTGTCATTCGAACTGCCCATGATTTGGGAACTAAGCTCCACCGCCTCCGAAGACGATATCGTAGCCGCCTTGGCTCATTGGAAACAGAGATTCTCTCAGTTGCATTCCGAGAATCCGTGATGGGAATAAACCTGTCTCGAGAAGTGTATTAATTTTATGCAGCGCCCTCGAATCATCGTGAACTTTGCGATCACCGTTGACGGCAAGGTGTCAACGTCGGCGCTGACTCCAGCCCGATTTACTTCGTCCAACGACAAGCATCGCCTGCTCGAAATCCGTTCGCTCGGCGACGCTTTGCTCGTCGGCCGGAACACGGTACAGATCGACAATATGTCAATGGGTTTGCCTGATGAAGACCTCCGGACAGCAAGAGTCCAGCGAGGTCAGACCGAATACCCGCTTCGTGTCGTTGTCTCAAATTCAGGCAACCTCTCCACCGATTTAAACATTTTTAACCATCGCTTTTCCCCCATTGTGATCTATTCCACAACAAGTATGCCGGAAGCGGTTAAAGCAGCACTGCAAACCAGAGCCACTTTGCATCTTGCGGACGCTGATCGCCTGAGCTTGCCCGAGGTCCTAAGCGATCTGTATAGGACACATCGCGTGCACACGCTGGTCTGCGAGGGAGGGCCTAGCTTGGCAAAAGGCCTCGCCGAAATCGACGCCATCGACGAGTTATTTCTGACCATTGCTCCCCTCCTCTTCGGCGGGGCCGGCGCGCCCGGGATTCTCGGAAACCTCGGCAAATTTCTTCCCTCCAGCCGGATCTACCGGCTCAACTCGATGAACGTGGAATCGACCGAGTGTTATCTGCACTACGTGGCAGACAGACCGTAATGCATCAAACCAATACGATCATCATAAACGCCACTGAGGAGGCGATCTTTGAGGCCGCAGCCAACCTCGAACGCTGGCCGACATTTCTGCCTCATTATCGCTACATCCTTTATTACCAGAAGGGTCCATTCAAGAACCTGGTAAAGATGGCGGCCCGTCGCGGTTTTATTCCAATTTCCTGGGTGTCCGAACAGATCATCGATCGCGAGCGTCGCGAAATCCGTTTCAAACACCTTCGGGCCTGGACGAAGGGGATGAACGTTGTCTGGAGATTTCACCGGCTTCCGGCCGGGGTAAAGGTGGAGATCATCCACGATCTCCATTTTCGAGTGCCACTACTGGCGTCTCTGGCTGAACGGATCATTGGCGGCTTTTTCATTGGTCACGTTGCCGCGCAAACATTGCACCACATGAAAGCCTTCGTAGAAAAGAAATGAGGCGAGTTGTTATCACCGGCGTTGGCCCTATCACTCCGATCGGGATTGGTAAGCAAGCATTCTGGGAGGCGATCAAGTCTGGGAAATCAGGAATCGGTCCCGTCTCGGCATTCGATGCTTCGATGTTCAAGGCGACCAGCGCAGGCGAAATCCTGAATTGGTGTCCGGAAAATTTCTTCCCTCCTCATCGATTGAAGCGTTTGGACCGCTACGCGCAATTCTCGGTGGCGTCAGTGAAACTCGCCCTCGAAGATAGCGGATTGGAGTATTCCCCAGACGTTCCGCAGGAACGCGTCGGAGTCAGCTTTGGCACCGCACTTGGCGGGGTCGCCAATGCGGAAGGTCAGCACAAAGCTTTCGTACACGGCGGACCAAAGTCGGTCCATCAGACGCTCGCGCTACAGGTTTTTGGCGGATCAGCCCATTGCAACACGGCTATCGAATTCGGACTCCGCGGAGTTGGCACAACCAACTCCAATAGTTGCGCCAGCGGCAACGTTGCCATTGGGGAGGCGCTGAGATACATCCGCGACGGTTGGGCCGATGTGATGATCGCCGGCGGCGCCGAGGCTCCGTTGAGTCCGCTGAGTTACGGAGCTTTCGCCTTTATCCGAACCATGAGCCGAGCACATCCGTCGGTCGCCTGCCGCCCTTTCGACCAGGATCGCGACGGATTCGTCATGGGCGAAGGCGCGGCAAGTCTTATTCTCGAAGAGTATGAACATGCCAAAGCGCGCGACGCGGACATTTACGCAGAAGTCATCGGCTACAGCCTGAATAACGACGCTTTCCACATGACCACACCTCTGCCCACCGGCGAATCCTGCGTCCGCGCCATGTCTGACGCGTTGAACTACGCCCGGTTAAACGCCGACCAGATCGACTATATCAATGCTCACGCAAGTTCCACCCAGCTGAACGACGCAAATGAAGCCTTCTGCATCAGGAAAGTATTCGGTGAACGAACAAGACAGATTCCCGTTAGCGGAACGAAGGCTTACTATGGACATCCGCTCGGTGCAAGTGCTGCCATCGAAGGTGTGATCTGCGCGCTGGCTATTCGCGATCGGTTGATCCCGCCGACCTTGAACTATCAAACGCCTGATCCCACCTGCGATCTGGACGTCGTCCCCAACGAACCGCGCGAAGCCGACCTCCGGCACGTGTTAAGCAACGCATTCGGTTTTGGCGGCATTAACTCCTGTGTCATATACGCGCGGGTTTAGCCTAGCCTAGCCGAGCCTGCATCGATGCCTCTCGGCTTCGTCGTCATCCTCGTCGAGCAAGCGCGCCTCCGGCAAAATCTTTTTGGAGGTGCCCGATTTGGCTTTCGCCGGTGCGGTCATGGTCGCCGGAAAATGGAAGCAACTCTGATCGAAAATCCAGGCAGCAAAGGACTGGTTGCCATATCGGCTTCGGTCCAAACACTGACCGGGTTGGCTGGGTCCTGTTCAAATCGGTGAACCGCGATCGTACCGGGTTCGGGATCGATGATCCACAGTTCCTTTACCCCCAGCCGTGCATAGATCCGCTTTTTGTTGACGAGATCGAGCTGGCGGGTCTTCGGTGAAAGGATTTCGACCACAAAATCAGGGGGTCCTTCCGCGCCGGCGTCGGTCAGAATGAATCGATTTGCGTTAAGTACAACGATCAAGTCCGGCTGAAAAACGTCTATGTTAGTCAGGTAGACATCAAATGGGGCGTTGTAGAGAATCCCGATCGGATTTGTCTCGAGATAGCGGTCGAGCGCCCCTTGAAGATTGCGTGAAATGTCCTGATGAAACCGGTTTGGTGCCGGCGCGATATAAAGATCTCCTTCGATCAACTGATAGCGGGGTCCGGTCTCTGGCAGATTTTTGTATTCGGCTACCGTCAGGGACGGCGCATGAGGTCGGACAACCATAAGGCAATCCTAGCTTCCAACTCATCGCCCAACAAGGCACAAATCCAGAGCCTGCATCGCTCAAAAATCATCCGCCGCGGCGGACGAGCGGTGCAGGCTAGCCGGAGTGCAACGGCGATTTTTGCACCTCCGGATCTGCCTTTTGCAATTTCCTGATCGAGGCTTCGGCTCTTTGCACCTCCTCGCCTGAAATCAGAGCTCTGAACGTGACCTTGGCACGGTAGCTCTCGCCCCCATTGAGCTTGGGAACGCGGCCGGCGGCGCGCTCTATCGGCTTCGGATAAGGGTAGCTCGTGCCGGGCTCCAAACCGGTGACATAACCGGTTTTCGACGGTGCCTCGTTCTTCCAAAGCGTCATAAAAGGCAATTCATGAATATTGAAGGACATAAGCGCGCCTTTTATACCGTCGGGGGATTTTAGCAACGCATCGGTCATGCCGGTGTCGCCGGCGTACAACTCCATGAGATAGACCTGCTCGGTGTAGCCAGGCTGATGCGGGCCTGTGTAACTATTCCACCCAACCATATCGTCTTCCGCTGCCCGCGGATCACGCGGCGCCACTTTTTTAACCGGCGCAACGAATTGTGCCCCGGCGCCTAGCAACGGC
>JAFAJU010000268.1 GCA_019236035.1 Verrucomicrobiota bacterium
AGCGGTTCTCCGGGCCCCAGAGAAGGATCTCGCGATGAGCTCACCCGTTAAGCCCGAACTCCGAACCCTGAACTCGGAACCTCAAACCCCGAACCCCGAACCCCGAACCCCGAACCCCGAACCCGGAACTCCGAACTCTACCAAAACCACTTGCCAATCGCTACCTTCCGTAGTGAGTGTGCCGCATGTTCTGGAAACTCCGAAAGCGCTCGATTGACTTGAGCCGATCGGGTGTGAGTATGGGCGTCGTAAATGTCACGCCTGATTCCTTTTCGGATGGCGGCCAATTCATGGAAGAGGAGCTCGCGGTTCGGCACGCTGAGCGGATGGTTAGCGAAGGAGCTGCCATCCTGGACGTGGGCGGAGAATCGTCGCGGCCGGGATCGGATCCGGTCCCCCTGGCCGAAGAGCTTCGGCGCGTTATCCCGGTCATCAAGCGGATTCGCAGCCGCTTTCCAGATCTTCTCTTGTCTATCGATACATATAAGGCAGAGACAGCTCGCCAAGCCGTTGCGGTTGGTGCAGATATCGTCAACGACATCTCGGCTCTGCGCGCTGATCCGGCGATGATCGAGGTTTTGCAACGCTCGGATGCCGGCGTCATCCTTATGCACATGCGAGGAACGCCTAAGACGATGCAACTAAACCCAAGTTACAAAGATGTCGTGGCTGAGGTGCTTGAGTTTCTCCAGGAACGGCGAGACGAGCTTGTCAGCCGCGGTATTGATCGACGCAGAATCGCGATCGATCCGGGCTACGGCTTTGGCAAGCGCGTTCAAGACAATGTTCAGCTTATTCGCCAGCTAGGCCGGTTCGCCGAACTTGGACAGCCAGTGGTCGTCGGTATCTCAAGGAAATCGACGATTGCCCAGTTACTCGGTAACCCGAAGCTGCCGTCGCGCGAACGGTTGTGGCCAACGGTTGCCGTGACTAGTTTACTCCGGGAGAAGGGTGCTCACGTTTTCCGCGTGCACGACGTGCGGCCGAATCTGGAGGCCTTGCGGATGACGGAAGCGATCGTATCCGATGACTGACGCGATTTTGGAGTTTCTACAGAACTATTGGAACGCCGCGATTGAGATCGTGTTCCTGGCTGTGGCGATCTACTATGGCTACCTCTATTTCCGCGGGACCCGAGGCGCAAAGGTTCTTACCGGCCTGGCCATTCTTTTCATTACTCTCACCCTGGTCTCTCAGATTCTGAATCTTACCGTGATCAGCTGGTTGCTGCGCAGCTTGACGGCGTTCCTGGCGATTGCCCTGGTGGTCATATTTCAGCCGGAACTTCGTCGGGCGCTCGCAGAACTCGGCAGCAGCCAGTTTTTCTCGTCGACGACCCAAAAGAAGGAGACGATCGATGTAATCACCGATGCGGTTTTCGAACTTGCAAGCAAGCAGACCGGCGCACTATTGGCCATTGAACGAGATACTGCAATCCAGAGTTTCGCGGAGAGCGGCGTGAGCATCGATTGCGAAATCTCGCAGGAACTTTTGCTAACAATCTTTTTTCCGAAGACGCCTCTGCATGATGGCGGCGTGATTATTCGAAACGATCGGATTATAGCGGCTGCTTGCATTTTCCCGGTCAGCCAGCGCGAAGATCTTGACCGCACCCTCGGTCTCCGGCATCGTGCGGGTCTCGGAATCAGCGAAGAATCGGACGCGATCGCAATTGTGGTCTCGGAGGAGACAGGGAACATTTCGATTTGTCACCGAGGGAAAATCGAGCGCGGCTTTAAGCCAGGACAATTCGAGAAACGGTTGTCCGAACTTCTGCTGCGCGGGAATGGCCAATCGGAGGACAACGAAGACAATACCTTACCGGAGCCGGATACAACGCCTTGAAACAATGAAACGACTTCTCTTGGAGAACTGGCGCGCCAAACTGATGGCATTGATTGTGGCTACCGCGGTTTGGTACTTGATCAAGAAGAATGTCGACGAAACGCCTGACCGTTGGAAATTCGAGCATCGGCCCACTAACTTAGGGCCCGAGCACTCTTAACCTGAACTTTCCCCGCATGCGGACGCTCTTTGGTACGGACGGGGTTCGTGGAACTGCAAATATTGAGCCCATTACCGCGGAATCGGCTCTAAGGCTGGCTCAAGCCGCAGCCCGGGTGTTGGCCAAGGAAAGCGAGCCGGTCGTGATCATCGGAAGGGACACACGTGCATCAGGGGAGATGCTCGAATCGGCTTTCGCCGCGGGTCTCGCCGCGAGCGGCGTGCACGTACTGCTCGCGGGAGTTCTGCCTACTCCAGCGGTGGCCTATTTAACGCCGGTTCATGGGGCGTTATTTGGGATCGTGATCTCTGCATCCCACAATCCTTTTCAGGATAACGGAGTCAAGTTCTTCGGTGCGAATGGCTACAAGCTGAGTCACGAAGTCGAACTCGCCATCGAACGGGAATATTTCGATCCAGGCCCCCACCCGCCTGTGACCGGGAAATCAATTGGGCGAATTCGCCGTTTACCGGAGTCGACGGAGCAATATGCCGCCTTCGCGGCATCCACTGTTTCAAAGGACTTTTCGCTAACTGGAGTTAAGGTGTTGGTCGATTCCGCGAACGGCGCTGCGTATCAGACGACCCCGATCGTTCTGGCAAGGCTAGGTGCCGAGGTCGATCTGCGCTTCGGCGCACCAGATGGGTTCAACATCAACCAGGACTGCGGAAGCACCCACCCCGCTACGCTCTCTCGGCTGGTTCAACACTCGGGTGCAGCTTTTGGCGTTGCCCACGATGGAGATGCCGATCGAGTTCTGTTTTGCGACGAAAAAGGAGCTCCGCTGGATGGGGACGAACTTCTCGCTATTGCTGCGGTCGATTTATTGAGCCGAAATCAGCTGCGGGCAAACACGCTCGCGGCAACAGTGATGAGTAACTTCGGCCTTGATGAACTCCTGCATCGGCACGGGGGCAAGGTGTTGCGTACCGACGTGGGCGACCCATTCGTCATAGACGCCATGGTTCAGCACCAATTGAACTTAGGTGGAGAACAAAGCGGCCACCTTATCTTCCGGGATTTTACGACGACCGGGGACGGATTGATCGCAGCACTCCAGATTATGGTCGTGATGGCGCGCACCGGAAAACCGCTCAGCGAGCTTCGCCAAGTCTTGCACAAATTTCCGCAGATTCTGCGGAACATCATGGTCCGGGAAAAACTGCCTTTTGAACAATTCGAACGCCTTACAGCACGAACGGCGGAGGCCGAATCCCGACTGCACGGGAAGGGTCGTGTCCTGCTGCGATACTCTGGAACCGAAAAGAAGGCGCGTCTGCTGCTTGAGGGTCCGGACACTGATGAACTCAACGAACTGGCGGACGCCATCGTGGAAGAACTCGTGAAGAACCTGGGCGCTTGAACTACCTGATCACAGGAACAGACACTGGCGTAGGCAAGACCTTTGTCACGAGCGGTTTGCTCCGGTCCGCACGATCCCAGGGATTCGACGCTGTCGGGATGAAACCGATTTGCACCGGGGACAACAGTGATGTCTGCGAGCTCAGCCAGGCCTCCGGTTCCAGCGAACCTGAATATCTCATTAACCCGGTCTGGTTTCGAACACCGGTCGCGCCGTACGCGGCAGCGCTCATCGAGAATCGCCTGATAGACATCGGCGCGATTTGCGAGGCGTTTGGCAAACTGGCAAACCGGCATTCAAGCGTGCTGGTCGAAGGAGCCGGAGGCATTGCCGTCCCAATTCTGGTTGACTACGACTTTCGTGATCTCGCGCGCGAGGTGGGCCTCCACGTGATCGTCGTGGCCGCCAGCCGCCTTGGCGTCCTGAATCACACACGCTTGACCGTTGACGCGATTCGATCAGCAGACCTGGAGTGTTCATTGGTTGTCCTTAATTCGGCACATCCCGAGCCCGACATTTCCCAGGCCACGAATTTTAGCGTTCTGGAAAGTCTGGTGGATGTTCCGGTTGCGTCTGTAGAACACAACCAGCGAGAGTTTGGAGACTTAGTGAGGCGGTTGTGGTGACGCGGGCGTGCCGTCTGACCGCGAGATTTGCAGAATTCTCGAGGACGAGCACGCGCAGGAGCACGACTTCCGAACTTCTGCATTTAGGCTGAAACCAGCACGGACGGGAGGCCCAGGTTACGCGCGCGTCCGGGCCGATTTCACGCTGACGTACCTGGTGTTTGGTAAAATGAACTTTTTCAGCTCAACCTCCAAATGACGGATACGAAAACGGGCCATCAAAGTGTCTGCAATCTCTGACACCAGTGTTTCGAGCAATTGAGCCCGATTCTCCCCCGCAACCCTCACGACTTCAGCCGCGACAGCACCGTAGTCGATGGTTTTATCTAGTTGATCGTTTAACTCCCCAAAGCCGGCGTCAATCTGAAACAAAATACAAACCAGAAGCCTTTGAAAGCCCTCCCGCTCTTTTTCGGGCACACCAATCTTGCTCTTCACCTCAAGATCAACAATCTCAATCCATTCGTGCTTGGCGTTCACTGTTCAACGTTCACCGTTCGCCGTTCGCCGTTCGGCGTTCAACATCCCCTACCCTAAGCGGAACCGCAGTTCCTTGATCAACCTGGTGCCGAATCGCCCTTTTAACTTTGTCAGAATCAACGGTTTCCATTGACGATCGAGCTCGTACAACACCGTCGGCTGAAGTACACTGACAATCAGGACCCCCTGATGAAGCCTGGTGGGGCGGGAATGTCTCGCGAAGAAATCGCCCACGATTTCAAGCCAAGCAGCAGCGATTTCTTCCTCCCGCAAACGGCTTTCCAGACCGAGCTTCGGTGCGAGTTGGTCAAGCAGCTCGCGGATGGGGAGAGTGCGGTCCCCCTTTTCGTCAGGCTCGGGTAACCCGCGCCATTCTTCTATGACACGTCTGCGAAACGATCGCCGCATAAAGAGAAAGGACAGTCCGGCCTAAACCGAAGACTGTCCAATCCGCATGTGATCCAGCGTTCCCGGCACCAACTCAGCTATCGCCGTCACTACCGATGGCTTCCACAGGACATCCCTCCATAGCCTCCTTGCACAGAGCTTCTTCCTCCGGGCTCTCCGGCTGTTTATACACATAGGAGTGACCACCATCATCGTTGCGCGTAAAATTTGCGGGCGCCGTCTCGCGGCAAAGGTCGCAATCAATGCATTGATCATCCACGTAAAAGCGACCAGTCGCATTTTGCGGATACTTATTTGCAACGTCAGCCATATCTTTACTCGTTTGTCTCCTTAGCGACTCCCAATTGCAGGCTCTCCTGCGGGCAAGTTTTCCTGCAGACTTTTCAAAAGCCCGCTAATCTAACGGATCGATCTGAGACTGCAAGTCTCAGATCGATCCGTTCCGGTTGAAGTTCTGAGTTTTGAATTGCGCCTTCCAGAGCATCGCCCACCTGGCGCAAAACGCAAAAGGACAAAAAGCGGCTATGGCATAAGTCGCATACGACCTATAAGACCCATAGGACTCATCCTTGGACAGCCCGCAGAGACGAGGTAAGGTTCCATATGACGCATCAGCCTACACTGCAGCCGAAAGAAGGGTGGAATGTTTTGCATCTCTTTTATCGCCTGGAGTATGGCCAATGGCAGACGCTGACTTCTGAAGAGAAGCTGGCCGCGAAGACGAATCTATCCGCCCTCGTACAGGAGGCCAGATCTCAGCCTTCGACTCAGCTTTTAACCTTCGGAATGGTTTCTCCGAAGGCTGATCTCGGATTCATGCTGCTCACCGACGATCTTCACGCCGCGAATAGCATCGAAAAAAAGCTGACCTTATCCCTGGGAATCGAGGTCTTGACCCCGGTCTTCAGCTTCTTTTCCCTCACCGAACGGAGCGAATATACGACCACCGAAGAAGACCATGCCGCATCCTTGGTGAGTGAGAAGGGGCTCTCAACCGGCTCGCCTGAGTTCGAACAAGCTATCACTGAATTTCGGGAGCGGATGAAGAAATATCTCCAGGATCGTCTCTATCCGAACATGCCGGATTGGCCGGTGTTCTGCTTTTACCCGATGACAAAGCGCCGGAACGCCGGGCAGAATTGGTATGCTCTTCCTTACGAAAAAAGAAAGGAGCTGATGCTCGGGCACGGGCGCGTCGGGCGCCGGTACAGCGGACGGGTTCGTCAACTCATCACCGGGTCCACCGGCCTGGATGACGCCGAATGGGGCGTCAGTCTGTTTGCCCACGATATTTTCGACATTAAATCGATCGTCTACGAGATGAGATTTGACGAAGTCAGCGCGCAATACGCCGACTTTGGAGAATTCTACATCGGCCTTCAGCTTTCGCTCGATCAGCTATTTAGAAGGATCCAGATATAGTGGAGCGTCGTCCAAATGGGAGCGGATAGATACGTGACAGCTGTCGAATCAGTGGCTCGGGAGAAGCTTCGCGAGCTCCGAATAATCCTTGCACAAAATGTTCCGCTGCTGATCGCCTATTCCGGAGGAGTCGACAGCACTTTCCTTCTCGCCGAAGCTTCCGCAACGCTCGGTGACCAAGTTCTTGGTATTATCGCCGATAGCCCGAGCCTACCGCGCGCCGCGCTGAACTCCGCGCTGGCAACCGCCAAAAGTTTCAGGGCCAACGTGGAAATCATGGCCACGGCGGAATTATCCGATCCGCGGTACTCCAGCAATCCCGTCAACCGCTGTTATTTCTGTAAGCTCGAGCTTTTCACCAAAATGCAGCAAGTCGCCGCTGAACGTGGGTTCGCTGCCTTGGCTTACGGCGAAAATGCAGATGACGCCTTCCAAGTGCGGCCGGGCGCCGCGGCCGCGCAGGAATTTCGGGTGCTGGCCCCGCTTCGAATCGCCGGCCTTACGAAGGCAGAGATTCGTTTTTTGTCACGCCAAAGCGGTCTACCGACCGCTGACAGTCCGGCACAACCCTGTCTGAGCTCAAGAATCCCGCACGGCACAGCGGTCACCAGTGATGCCTTGGCGATGATAGAGCGCTCAGAAGAGTACGTGCGTTCGCAGGGATTCAAGATCTTTCGCGTTCGTTACCTCGCTTGCAACGGAGAAGATCCAGTCGCAAAGCTCCAGGTTGACCCGGATGAGATGGAGAAACTGCCTTCCCGGGAAAAAGACATCCGGGAGGCGCTTCTGGCGATCGGGTTTCGCCACCTCGTCATCGACCCGGACGGTTACAGGGCGCCGGCCCCGCGGGGCTCGCTTAATATTTGTTTTGATCCAACCGCGTCTTTGAGTTATTGACTCACTTCCCCTATTCCAAAAGGCAAGGCCTGCGCGAGGGTTTAGTATGCATCCGATGATCTCAAATATTCTGTTCCTAGCTCAACAAGCACCCGCACCCGCTCCTTCCGGGGCTCCTCAGGCAGATCCATTGTTGAACCTTCTGCCATTTCTTTTCATGGGGGTTCTGTTTTATTTTTTGTTGATTCGTCCGCAACAGAAACGGCAGAAGCAACATCAGCAGTTGATGGCCAACCTGAAGACTGGCGACAGAGTGGTCACCAACAGCGGTATTCATGGTTTGATCGCAAACGTGAAAGAGACAACTTTCCTGCTTAAGGTCGCCGATAACGTTAAGATCGAAATTGACAAGAGCGCGGTAGCCGGGATCGAAAAGCCGGCCGAATCTAAGGCAGCCGCTCCGGAAGCAAAACCGGCCGCTTAGCAGTTTGCTATGAACGCGACGTTGACCTTCTTTTTCGGCCTTTTCATTTTACTCCTTTT
>JAFAJU010000301.1 GCA_019236035.1 Verrucomicrobiota bacterium
TCAGCACCGAAAAGCACGATTTGCGCCGCATAATAAATCCAGATCAGCATCGTTATCAGTGAACCGGCTGCTCCATAAGCAGAGCTAGCAGTGCCGCTCCCGAGGTAGAGACCAAGCGCGTATTTACCGACCAAAAACAGGGCCGTGGTTAGCATCGCACCTAACCGCACATCGCGCCAGGAGAGCTGCGCGTCGGGTAGAAACTTAAAGATCATCGCGAAGAGCAGCGTGACGATGCCGATATCCAATGCCAGATGGATGCTCCACACCAACGCGCTGGCACCGGGGAGCAGTCGCTCAACGTAGCCACCGAAAGCGGTGAGAAGGGCAGATACCGTAAGCGAAACTAGGAGCAAAAAGCACACGCCAGCGACCATAGCGAACGATAAGAACCGGGCCCGCAGGAAGCTCACAATATTCTTACCCGGCTTTGGTTTGACGCCCCAGATGACGTTGAGCGAATCCTGCAGCTGGCCAAATACCCCGCTGGCGCCGCAGAGCGCAACCGCGATGCCGAGCACTGTAGCGGCGGCACTAGCCGTAGGCTTACCGACACTCGTAGCAATGTCCTCCACCGCTTTGGCGCTGCTGCGATCGAGGATAGAGTAGAGCTGGTGAAGGATCTCTCGCCGGGCGACTTCGCTGTTGCCGTAGATGAACCCAAAAACAGCAAAGAGCACGAGCACCAGCGGTGCGAGTGAAAATACCGTGTAATAGGCCAAAGCCGCTCCCAGCTGAGGCGCTTTATCCTCCAGCCAATGGCCGAATGTAGTCTTAAGCAGGCGGACGGAATAAGACAATATATCGGTAGCGATCCGCGGCCCACCCTTCGTTGCCCATGGGAACTTTGGTGACTTGTACAGAGCCGGCGGGATAAATCTCGGGCACATCTTTTTGCGATGATTTTCTTCAAACATTGCCCCAGCCACGCTTATAGAGAGATCGTTGCCCGAGCTTTTGCCGTGAAAACTCTTTAACGCTAGGGATTAGACGAAGTCAGCTCTTGCTGACATTCACCTAAATTGCTTCGATAATGGCTTTTTTGCACTTTCACACAAAAGGCGCCTTATGAGGTCTGGCCTTTTAGTACAGACGTTTCTTTCGCGACAGGGCGAGATGCAGGCCAGCGCTAAAAGAGGCTAGCCCTTAGCCGAGTAGTTAGTTGGCGCAGCGTCCCTTGCAGTCTTGGTACCCCGCGTCGAGTACCCGGCTTGTGGTATTTCGGGCGATAGTCGCTGTCCCGGCCGCTCTTGAAGTAAAATACTTCATCTTCAGGTGCAGCGTCAGCAATCCACTGACCGTTCGTGTAGTAGACGACGACGAGCGTCTTTTCGTGGTTTGGAGATGGATCGATGCTCAGCATGTCGTTGTTTACCCGGAAAGGTTCGCCATAGTCGGCGAACCGTTGAACCGTTTGGGTAACATCAGCACCGGCACCGTCGCGAGAACCATAGTAGGCTGACTGAACCCGGATGCTCTGACCTTTGGAACAAAGAACTCCAATCAGAAGACATGACAGCGCCAACAAAACGGACCAAAACGCTTTCATAGAGTGCCTGCTCTATAAAGAGACGAAAAACGCAGCCTAAACCATCAATGAATGTTCTCGGTACGAGGCCGGCGGCCGCGGTGTCGGCCAGCTCCCGCTTGAGCCGTTGCGGGGTGCTTCTGTTCGCGGAAGGCCGTCGTAATACCCAGTCTACGTTTTAATTGAAAACGGCACTTCCATTTTGAATTGCACGTCGCATTCGTGCGTCCAATCCTCAGGTGTCCAGCCCGTCAACGACATCCACCACGGTGTTGTCTACCAATGAACCGAAGCAGCTATGAGAGTCGCGACCATATTAGCGATCGCGCTGTCTAAAATTGCGCTATGTACCACCCTAAGCGCTCAGCAGACGGCGGTGATTATTAGTCTTAGCGAACAGACGGCTTACTTGCTTGAGGATGGCCGGGTCGCTTTCGTTTCGCCGATTGCTTCAGGTAAGGAGGGTCGGGACACACCGACCGGGAGCTTCGAGGTCATCAGCAAAGACTTAAACCACGAGTCCCGAAGCTACGGTCTGGTCGGCGACTCCCACGGCAGAATTATCAATTCAAATGCGACTCCGAGCTCACCTGTCCCTCCGGGATGTCACTATATTCCCGCTCCAATGCCATACTTTATGGAATTCCGGAATTGCGTCGGGATGCATGCGGGCTATCTACCCGGCTACCCGGCGTCGCACGGTTGTGTTCGAATGCCGAGAGACATGGCGGCTGAATTTTTTACCCGGGTGCGGATCGGCACACCGGTGAAAGTGATCGGGACCGCCAGAAATGTAACACACGTCAGGAGAGCGATTCCGATCATTCAGCCTGGCAATTCCAGGTATGCCACAGCCTTTTCTGATCCCAGGCAGGTGCCTCAAAGTGCCAAAAATTCAGCGCAAGTTAGGAGAGCGATTCCAGTCATTCAGCCCAGCCGTTCCCAGTATGCCACAGTATTTTTTAATTCCAGGTAGGGACTGAACGGCCGCCGGGATTTCACTAGCAGGAGCGCTAGTCTTGCACCAAGGAAATTTGCGTTGACGCCACGAGCAGTCAAATTCTTGCTGTGCAAACGGAAAGACGAGAAGATCAGGCCGAAGAGCCTACAAAAACCATTAAGAGACTCGCTTTAGCGACAAAAGTTTTAATCTATGGATAACCAAGTCACGCAAGACCCTTATCGAATACTAGCGCGCGAACGCAGCCATGAGGACGCGAGGCAAACCGTCGCTACCAACAGGATGCTTGTCCAGAGCCTGGTAATAATTAACGGTGGTGCGGCGACGGCCGTCCTGGCCTACTACGGTGCCCATAACGCTTCCGGCCCGGATAAGTCGGCGGCTCTTCTGACGATTATTCTTTATTGTCTCGGGGTCTTTACTGCCATTTTCGCCGGTCTCTACGTCAGGCGAACAACTCAAGAATGGTCAAGTTTCTGGGAGCTTAAGTCTTACCCCGACATGTCTGAGCGGGAAAAAGTCATGGAAGGACACCGACTGCAGGCGATCAGGAGTAAGCGCTGGTCGACCGGGCTGCTCGTATTTAGTGAACTGTTCTTTCTCGCCGCCAGTTTATGTTTGGCTATGTCCTTGGGATAGAGTCTCTTTAAGAAATCGGTCAATCTGGATCGATTCAGCTGCATCCGGCCTGGCCGTTCCTGCCAGCCACATGCTCAGCATGGTGCCAGTGGTACCAACGCGCATTGCGATTTGATAAAAGCTCAGATCGGAAGTTTCAACGAAACGCTTTAGCCTCTCCACTAGCGCTCCCTCGCCCGGTTCCTCTCTCTCCTTGGAATGTACAATCGAGGGCATGATTTCTTTCCGCAATTCGCGTCAGACTGGGGCGGTTGGATGTGTCTTCTCGCCCCGATACGCTAGTTCGGCTGATCGAGACTCGGCGGAATGGATTGCACGACAACTCGAGGCGGTCGGCTATAGCGTGTTGCTCGCGTGGGCTAGTTTGCCGTTCGGTTGTAAACGTCTCTATCCAAGCGCTCCATTAGTCGCTCTGGCTGGGAAAGTGGAGTAAAATCAAATTTCCGATAGAGTCCATGTGCGTCGGCGGTGGCCAAAAGCCAACGGCGTAGTCCTTGCACATCAGGATGAGCGACAATTGCTTCCATTAGGCGGTTCGATAATCCTTTACCGCGGTGAAGCGCACGCGAGCGTTTATGAACTTGGCAGGATGCTTTCGGTTGTCGTACCCTGCTGTGATTCCAGACGAACCATATGGCGATATGAAGCTACTAACGTTCTTGGTTTGCGGAGTCGTCGCGATTGCGGCCCGTGCCGAAGATCAAGGTGTTGAATTCTATGGCTCACAAATGCGATGGTCTTCAAACCCGGACCCACTTGATGCCGGAGCCATTGACGGAGCCTACTACGCTGACCTCTTGGCAACGCACGGAGTACGGAAAGTAGAGTTCGATGTGGTGAGCGCAAAGGAAATGCTCAATCCCCGCTGGAATTCCGATGCGCATGAAGCTGATGAATATGCACTGTCGTTTACATTCGGCTTTAACCAGGAAGCAGCTATCCGGGGAATGATTGGACCTGATGGTAAACCTTACACGAGCGAAGATAAAACTCCTCAGGAACTGACACTCGAAATGGAGCATTTTGCCGAGCGTGTTGCCCGAGGGCAGTTTAATCAGGCGACTCCGGCGACTTCAACCCCGACTCCGGGGCCAGTTAATTCTAGCACAGCTCCAATGCCAAAAGAGATGGAGGAAAAAATTAAGGCAGAGCGGCTCGCGAAAGAGGAGGAAAAGCGAAAGCTATTCGAAAAACAGGAGGCAGAACGCGAAGCTCAAGGGGACTTCTCTCAAGCCCCAGGGCTGACTCCTGAGCAACGGGAAGCCGCTGAGATGCGATGGTGGAAAAAGAATGCTGCTGAGAGCATCAAAGGCGCTACACCAGCTCCGCAATGAAGTCGCTAGCGTAACTTTCGATCTCGCCAACGAGTACCCCATTGTCTTCGCTCTGGGCCTTGGATATTCTTCCGAGGTCCTCTGGATTGAAAAGGAAAAGATGAGCGGGCAAATCTTCATCAGCTACCGTCGCCAAGAAAGCGGCTGGTCGGCTAGGAGTTTGCGCGACCGCCTGTGTCGGGATTTTGATCCGGATCAGATTTTCATGGATTTGGACTCAATCGCATTGGGCGAGGACTTCGTTGAGGCAATTGAGACAACTGTTGCCAGATGTGACGTGCTGGCATCCTCGGTCAACTCGCTGGCGGGGGCCAGTCTGCAACGCCTCGCGAATCTCTTTGCCTTGTCTCTGTGCTGGGACATAGTAGCGTCGCAAATTGAGCGTAGCAAAGCGCCCTTAGCTCAGCCGGATAGAGCAACGGATTTCTAATTCAAAAACGGGTTGTTTCTTAATTTTGCGGTGATTTGCAAAACAGCTTTTCTCGAGGGAAACCCAACATTTCTCGTTGCGTGTTTTTGCCTAGCTTTGCATTAAAACCGGCTTCGAGTATAGAAGCGTAGTATAGAAACTCAGGCCAACGGATGTGCTCTCCGTGCCTCTTAGACCCGAAAGGGACGCCCGTCTCAGTCAAGCGGCCAACTCACGCTGACACTGACCACGCTCATCGTGATTTGGGGTGCA
>JAFAJU010000321.1 GCA_019236035.1 Verrucomicrobiota bacterium
GCCCTTGATGCAAAAGGTTCGCCTAGGCGAATCAGCGAGCGTGCAGACCACAATGAAAACTGAACGCCGAGCAAGCCTCGAAAAGCCCAATGTGCCTGTCGAGATCGTCGGAGCAAATCGAAGACCGAAGTCCGGAAAAGAAGAGAGCGTAACGAGCATCTTTCGGGAGTGGAAGGATGGTTGGAAGAATTGGCGCAGGAACTGCGAACCAAGACCTATCGCCCGCAGGCGGTGCGTAGGGTCAATATCCCGAAGGCGGATGGCAAGACAAGGCCGCTTGGGATACCGACGATAAAAGATCGAGTAGCGCAGATGGCGGCAGTCATCGTGCTAGAGGCGATCTTTGAAGCGGATCTGACTGAAGAACAGTATGCCTATCG
The DNA here is from genome assembly GCA_019236035.1 of Verrucomicrobiota bacterium. GTDB lineage: Bacteria > Verrucomicrobiota > Verrucomicrobiia > Chthoniobacterales > JAFAMB01 > JAFAMB01. The sequence continues at coordinate 381 of JAFAJU010000321.1, forward strand.
GCCTAAGAGAAGTGCGCACGGAGCCGGTCGCGGGAAAACCGCACACCCGGTTTGATGAGCGGGATCTGGAAACGAACCATCTGGTCACCGCGCCAGATCTCGACTCTACTCCGAGCCGCGGCGCGTGACGCGGTACGACGTAGGCGAAGCGTCCCGCTTTGCTTTAGCTCCGAAGAGTGCAAAGCGGGACGCTTCGCCTACTTTGCATCACGCGCCGCGGCTCGGACGGAGCCTCGCCCTACCGCGCTTACGCTTTGCCTTTACGGTTTCTCACATTAAACATAATATCCTGTGCTGGTGTTGACATCTTTGGTAGCTGCTCAGACGGGGGGACTGGTCTATGCATTCACGGAAGCGACCTTCGAGGGCAAGCTTGTCTTAACGGCACTTTTCGTAGCGTCAATCTTCAGTTGGTCTGTCATGGTCACCAAGATCAGCGTTGTGCGTTTGGCCAAAGCGCAGAACGATCGATTCTTGGATCTGTTTCGCTCTGACCGGCAGCCCTTCAAAATCTATGAATCGAAGATTCGGTTTGAGGGTTCTCCGCTCTACTCCATTTATCGTGCCGGATGTAAAGAGCTGGCGTTCCACCTACTTGGTTCAACTGAAGTCGATGACACTTTTTGGGCGCGTTTGGAAATTGCGGAACGGATAACGCCATCGCAAATGCGAGTGGTGACCACTGCCATGGAAAGGGCGGTTGGCGAATCAGCGTTGCGGCTTGAATCCCAGATGATTTTGCTCGCGACGGCTGTCAGTGGCGCGCCATTTCTCGGGCTCCTGGGAACGGTTTGGGGAGTTATGGACACATTCTCCGGTGTCGCGCTTGCGGGCTCCGCGAACCTACAGGCCATGGCTCCAGGCGTCTCGGGCGCGCTCATCACTACTGTGACCGGATTACTCGTGGCAATCCCGGCGATGTTTGGATATAACTTTCTCGTGACGAGTATTCGTTCTTTGATTGTTCAGAACGACAATTTTGCCGCCGAACTCTCCTCCGAGTTCGAGCACAAATATGTCAACCACTCGACCCGGCCCCTCCTCGTGAATAAATAGCATGCGTCGTTTTTCCGATCGGCATACCCTGCACACGCTCACGGAGATCAATGTCACTCCGCTGCTCGACCTTGCATTTGTCTTGCTGGTTATCTTTATCATCACTACGCCTCTCATGGAGAACAGCATGAACCTCGTGGTCCCCTCGAGTGGTCAGGCAACCCAGACAGTCGATCGATCGCAGGTGCAGACGATCTCGATTGATAAGGATGAAGTTTTGCGGCTCAACGATGAAGTCGTCGATCCTGCGGCGCTCGAAACGCGTTTGATTGCGCTGCATGCTCAGAAGCCAGATGCAGCTGTTGTGATCCGCCCACATAAGGAGTTGCCAGTCCAGAAGTTTATAGACGTCATGGACATCCTTCAGCGGGCAAAAATCTCGAAGGTGGGCGTCCTGACACGCCCTGACCAGCCGTAAGGAATGCCGGATTACCGCCGTCAAGACGAGGACGGAGGCTTCAAGAAAACCTTCGTTGCCATAGCAATCGTTCACCTGGTCCTTCTCGGTGGACTGCTCCTGGCTACTTTCTTTCAATCCAAACCGAACAATGACAACGTCGTTTGGATGACGCCCGGCTCATTTGGAGGCGATTCCGCGGCAACACAATCGCCGGTCCCCAGCAGCCAGGAGTCAGCACCGCCGCCGAGCGAAGAGCCAACACCGCTCTCACCACCGGCAACGGA
>JAFAJU010000368.1 GCA_019236035.1 Verrucomicrobiota bacterium
ACCATAGACAGCTCGAAGTATGGGCAGAGAATTGCCCGGAGAATTTCGAGAATCGAGCAGCCCTGGTGGGCGCCGAGATCGCGCGCATCGAAGGTCGCTCGCTCGATGCCATGGATCTTTACGAACAGGCGATCCGCTCAGCGCGTGGGAATGGTTTTGTACCAAATGAAGCGCTCGCCAGCGAACTCGCCGCGCGATTCTACGCAGCGCGAGGTTTCGAGAAGATCGCGAACGCCTATTTGCGGGATGCCCGCTACGGCTATCTTCGTTGGGGTGCTGATGGTAAGCTGCGCCAGCTCGATAATTTGTATCCGCAGCTCAAGGGGGAGGCGCCAACACTCCTTTCCACGCCTGTCCGCCATAGCCGATCCAACGACATGGCAGCAAGCTTGGTTGGAGGCGACGGCGGAAGCACCATCGGGACGGCGGTCGACCAACTGGATCTGGCTACCGTGATAAGAGTCTCGCAAGCAGTATCGGGAGAGATCGTCTCGGAGAAATTGATCGACATGCTCATGCGCACAGCGATTGAAAACGCCGGTGCGGAGCGCGGCTTATTGATTCTTCTCCGAGATGTCGAACCGTGGATCGAGGCTGAAGCGACCAGCAGCGGGGACGCTGTCACCGTGCGTTTGCGAGAGGAATTCGTGTCCAATGCTGCGGTGCCCGAGTCGATCGTGCACTATGTCCTCCGTACCCAGGAGAGTGTGATTCTCGATGACGCCTCGACCGAGAATTCGTTTTCTGCCGATCCGTATATTCGTCGGCATAACGTCCGGTCAATTCTCTGCATACCGTTGATCAACCAGGCCAAACTGATCGGTCTGCTTTACCTGGAAAATAGTCTGACCCCTCATGTCTTCACTCCGGCGCGGATCAACGTGCTGAAACTGCTTGCGTCACAAGCCGCGATCTCGCTCGAGAATACTCGTCTTTATCGCGATTTGGAGAAACGCGAAGCGAAGATCCGGCGTCTGGTCGACGCTAACATTATGGCGATCTTCATCTGGAACTTTGAGGGCCAGATCATTGAAGCCAATGAAGCGTTTCTCCACATGCTGAACTACAGCCGCGAAGATCTCCTCTCGGGTCGCTTGAACTGGAAGGACCTGACTCCGTCGGAATGGCGCGACCTTACCGAACGAGCCGTAGCGCGGCTAAAGGCGACCGGCACTCTCAAACCGTACGAGAAAGAATACTTCCGGAACGACGGCAGCCGGGTGCCTGTTCTAGTTGGCTCCGCCGTCTTTGAAGAAGGTCAGAACGAAGGCGTCTCTTTCGTGCTCGATTTGAGCGAACAAAAGCGTGCTGAGGATGCTCTTAGACGGAGCCAGGCCCATTTGGCGGAAGCGCAGGCCGAGCTGGCCCACGTCACTCGGGTGACAGCGCTGGGAGAGCTGACCGCCTCGATCGCTCATGAAATCAGCCAGCCTCTGGCTGCAGTCGTAACGAATGCCGACGCCAGCCTGCGGTGGCTATCTGGAGATTCACCTGACCTGGCCGAAGCCCGTGAAGCGATTCGCCGCATTAGTCGCGACGGAAGGCGGGCCGGGGATGTCATCTCACGGATGCGGTCGCTGTTTAAGAAGGCTGGCGCGTCTAAGGACCGGTTGGATCTAAACGAGGCCATTGAAGAAGTTATCACCCTTACAGAGACTGAAGCGCGCAGAAACAAGGTGGCATTACGAACGGAACTGGCCGCTGACCTTCCTCCGATAATGGGCGACAGGGTGCAACTACAGCAGGTGGTGGTTAATCTGATCCTGAACGCGATTGAAGCTATGGCTACGGTGAAGGATCGTGAGCGAGATCTGGTAATCAGGACCCAACTAGGCGAGGGAGATGAGATCCGGGTTGCGGTCCGCGACTCGGGAATCGGCGTTGATCCACTGAGCGCCGAACGAATCTTTGATGCTTTCCATACCACTAAGCCTGGCGGATTGGGCATGGGTCTATCGATCAGTCGTTCTATTGTGGAAAGTCACGGCGGGCACCTCTGGGCCGCATCCAACGATGGTCCCGGCGCGACATTTCAATTTACACTTTTGAGATGTCAGTAGAATCGCCCGCGGCTTCACATTGAAGCTGGTAGTAGCGTGCGAAGGCTTGTATCGCGCAGAGGCGCCGCAGCCACGCACTTTCTCTAATGACAGTGAGGCGGCCGACATCATTGGACGGCCATGTCGCAATGAGTTCGTCTGCAGTCATCAACTATGCGACTAAGAGCGCGACTCTATCGGGCTACGTGCGAGCCGGGAGCTCATTTGACTTCAGTTAAAGCGCATAATCGCCCCAATACCGGTGAATCTGCAAGGTGCGAACCAATCGCCCGCACTGCTCCAATGCTTCGCCGGTTGCGTGATAACGATTCACGAGCTCAAGCATCCGCACCGGCGCTTCGAGCTTCTGGCCAGACAGGATCCGACTCTGACGCATCCTTTCGACTGCCTGATCCATTTCGGCTAGCGCGCCCTGTACGCTTGGCAGTTCGCGCCGGCAATCGCCACGCCGAAAGCATTCGGCGAAAGCGTCCAACACCTGTTTAAATTCGATCTCTAATCGGTCGAACTGCGGGCGCAGAATCGCTTCCGTGGTTTCCGGCAGGATATGCCGGCGAGAAACCAGCTCGGTGGCTTGGACTACCAGCGCTTGAAGGGTACGAATGAAAGCGGCCATCTTGCTCCGTTCTTGTTCCGGGCACCCGGCGAATCGAATCTGGCCTGCCGCCTGCAGAGCCTCAACCGGCAGAATTGCCAGCTGGGTCCGAATCCTTTCCTGGTGCGGATCTCCTCGCAGCAACGCTCTGAGCTGCGCAACAATGACGAGCAAATCATCGCGGAGCATTCTTTGTGGCAAGACCGGCCAGATGAGTCTTCCAACCAGAGTGGCGATCACCATTCCGGTTATCAAACCAAGAAAGGAATCAATGATCGTTTGAGACGGCACCGGCACTTGCGGATTGAGCCCGACAAAGATGCTGATGGATAGCGTGGCGACCCACATCCAGAAACCGACCCCGGAGGTTCGAGCAGTCAGCCATCCGAACACGAATAGAATCAAGAACAATGCCAGATTCATGACAAGGTAGTCCGCTAGAAATGGGGTGGTGAGAAAAAGCAGGACCGTGCAGGCGGCAAGGCAGAGCGCTGCCCGGAAGGTTTTCTGAAAACCTCGTAAATCGCCCGTTCCACCCGCTCGGAGGAAAGGCCGGCCAAAAATACTGAAGGTCCACGCAGCCAAGGGAATTGTAGCCGGCCCAGGTGGATTGATCCACCTTAGGAGAAGGATTGAAATTACGGCAGCTAAACCACCTTTCACCCCTGCTTTTACCCAAAACCAGTCGATTGTAGGAAGAAAATCCCACGGGGGCTTGGCGTCCGGCAACGCCTGGCCGATCCGAGGCAACCCCTCCGCCAGGCTACGAACATCATTCAAATCGTCGCGAATCGAACGCAGCGCCGCGAAATTTCCGAAGAACGCGATCCCGGTGCCGAGCGGGATCCTAAAAAACACATCCTGATCACGAATCTCGGCCACCTTCGCCTCAAACGCCGCAAAGGCCTCGTTCAAACGGCTTGGGCGCAACTTTTCTCCTCGACGGTGCGGTCCGACCAGAATGTTAAACTCTTCGGAAATGGCTGCCGCCAGCAACTCAAGTTCTTTTTGTACTTGGCCAAGAATTGGGATTTCTTCTTGCCGCCGCCGCCTCAGGTCTAGCGCAGAGTGAAAAAGGTTGGTCAGAGATACCAGGAACGCATTGTAGTTGGAAAGGCGGGCCTGAAAAACGGTGCTCTCGCGCGACCCGGCCTGCAGGAGATTACTGAGTACTGACAGCTGTTGGCCAAAGGCCTGATGGATCTGCTCCACCTGTGCTTCTGTCCCGTGGAGGTAAGCGTCCGTCTCTATGGAGACTAATTGACTTGCAGTCTTCAGTGCCGCGCGCCCAGCTTCGAGAAACTCCTCGCGCGCGTAACGCGGCCAGACCAAAGTCGTTACAAAAAGCGAACAGATGGCTCCAACTAATATCTCCAACGTCCGGCTCAGGCCGGTCTGCCAGATCTGATCAGGGGCGGCAACTCCATACGTTGCCACCGAAATCATTGTCATACCGACCAAAAAATAGGCGTAAGGCACCTGGCTGGCGGGGAATTGCCCGAATTTATAGCCGGAGAAAGCCATGACGAAGAAGAGCACGGTCAAAAAGATCGCTGGTGTCGATGTGTAGTCGCCTACTAACCAGACTTCGAGCAGGGCTCCAACAATCGTACCCACAACTCGGAGGATCGCTTTTAAAGTGATGGAACCAACATAATGTGAGTTCATCATCACCAGGACCGTGAGGACGGCCCAGTTGGGATGCTCCAGACGCAAGACCTGCGTCACATACAGTGTCAGCAAACCCGCCAGACCAAGCTTGATCCCGTACCGGACTCTCAGGTCACCAAGCGCATCCTCGAGCGGCCAGTGCCATTTCCGAGCGACGGGAACGACTTCTGTTCGAGTGACCAAAATGCTGTAGCCTCGTTACTCAGCCGCGATGTGCGCGCCTTTTTGGGCGGCGGAAGGTTTCATCAGGAGAACCAGAAAGGCGAGTACAACGGCAACTACCGCGAAAATCAGGAACGCGTCGAAATAGGCAAGAGCCGAGGCCTGTTGTTCGCGAAGATCCTCCAGCGACTGTAGAGCCATCCGGTGCGCCGCGGCTAGATCTCCTCGTTGTTGCAGGAAGCCTTGCTGGACATGCCCGAGGTAGGAATGCACCGCGGGGTTGAGCCGATCGAGATTCTCGTTCAGCCGCAGCGCGTGGAATATCTCGCGGCGCTCAGTGATGGTCTGGCCGATCGAAGTTCCGAAGCTACCGCCCTCATTGCGCAGTAGCGCAAAGAGGCCGACGGCCGCGCCGCGCAGCGTCAGCGGGATGTAGAGATAAGCGGCAACATTCAATGGCGCGAAGATCATACCCAAGCCGGCTATCATCACCACTCGCGGCCAGACGGCCTGCCAAGGGGAAATATCCAGGTTGAGTTGA
>JAFAJU010000460.1 GCA_019236035.1 Verrucomicrobiota bacterium
GAAGCGATCTGCACTGAGTGGTCATCAGGGTCCCATAGCCGCCAAGTTTTCGATTGCCGCAAAACAACAGTTATGGTGAATTATTTGAGGGCTTTGCGGTCTATTGGCATTGACCAGTTGGCCTGAAACAAATTGGGACTAAACCCCCATGAGCGAGCTGTCTGGATACGAACTCGAGACGTTACGCGAAAATGGTGAGCTGACTCTCTACCGAGCTCGGCAGCCAGGCAATCCGCCGGTACTCATACTCGCTCCGTTCCTCACGCCTCCTCCGCAAACTAGTCTTGCGCGATTGGAACACGAATATTCTTTAGCGGCAGACCTTAGACCCGAGTGGGCAACCGTGCCGGTAGCACGCGCTTTCAAGGACGGGCGCGCAGTGCTCGTTCTTAATGACCCAGGTGGCTATCCGCTGGAACGAATGCTCGGTCGACCGCTCGAGTTGCGCCAATTTCTAAACGTCGCTATAGGGTTAGCCACGGCACTGCGACAAGCCCATCGTCACGGCCTCATTCACAAGGACATTAGACCGGCGAATGTCCTCGTGGACGCTTCTGGTAAGGTTTGCCTCACAGGCTTTGGCATTGCTTCCCGCCTATTGCGGGAGCGTCAAACACCTGTTCCGGCGGAGATCATCGCCGGAACGCTAGCTTACATGGCGCCCGAGCAGACCGGCCGGATGAACCGGTCGATTGATGCACGTAGCGATCTCTATTCTCTCGGCGTCACCCTTTACGAGATGCTGACTGGTGTTCTTCCGTTCAATGCCGCTGGCCCGATGGAATGGATCCATTGCCACATCGCACGCCAACCGAAGCCGCCAAGTGATCAGGTTAAAGGAATTCCGAGACCGGTCGCAGCCATCGTCCTGAAGCTTCTCGCCAAGACTGCCGAAGACCGCTACCAGACCGCCGCCGGCGTAGAGGCAGACCTCCGGCAGTGCCTGAAATCGTGGGAAGCAGATGGGCATATCGAGCCCTTCCCTTTAGGCGCACGCGACGCTTCGGACCGGCTGCTGATCCCAGAAAGGCTATACGGGCGTGAAGCCGAAATCAAAACCCTAGTTGGGGCCCTCGATCGAGTTACTGCGCACGGCGCCAGAGAGCTTGTGCTGGTTTCTGGCTATTCTGGCATTGGTAAGTCATCGATCGTGAACGAGCTGCAAAAGGCTTTAATACCGTCGCGCGGGCTATTGGCCGCCGGAAAGTTTGACCAGTACAAGCGTAACATCCCGTACGCGACAGTGGCACAAGCTTTTCAGAGTCTTATTCGTCAGATCCTCAGCCGAAGCAACGACGAAGTGGGCCGTTGGCGGGAGGCATTGCTGGCGGCTGTTGGTCCGCATGGACAGCTCTTGATTAACCTCATCCCAGAGCTTGCTCTAATCATAGGAGAGCAGCAACCGGTTCCTGATCTTCCGCCACAGGAAGCGCGCAATCGCTTTCAATTACTGTTTCGCCGATTTCTCACGGTATTCGCCCAGAGAGAGCATCCCCTCGTACTATTCCTCGACGACTTGCAATGGTTGGATGCAGCGACAATCGAGCTGCTTGAACATCTAGTCAACCAACCGGACGTGCAGTACCTCCTACTAATAGGTGCATATCGAGATAACGAAGTCACAGCATCTCACCCCCTTAGCCGCTCGCTAGAGGCGATCCGAGGCGGAGGAACATCGCTGCACGAGATTGTTCTTGCACCGCTAACGCGCCACAATGTGAGCGAACTTCTTAGCGACGCCACCCACGCAGATCGGGACCGCGCTGAACCATTGGCTGAACTGGTCTTCGAGAAGACTGGCGGCAACCCCTTTTTCGCGATTCAATTCATCACAACGCTAGCCGAAGATGGTTTGCTGGCGTTCGATCAAAGCGATTTAATCTGGCGATGGGACCTAGATCGGATCCGTAGTAAGGGGTTCACTGATAACGTCTTGGATCTAATGGCGGGTAGATTGAACCGTCTGCCAGGGGCGACACAGGAGGCCCTCAAACAGCTGGCAAGCCTTGGGAACAGCACTCAAATTAAGACGCTAAGCTTGGTTCGGGGAGAGTCTGGAGGGGAAATAGACACACCTCTCTGGGAGGTGGTTCGTTCAGGCCTCGTCTTGCGCTCAGACGATGCGTATACATTCCTCCACGATCGCGTACAAGAAGCCGCATACGCGCTTATCCCCGAAAGCGAGCGCGCAGCGACACACTTGCGCATTGGTAGATTGCTTGCCTCCGCAACCGCACCTGAAGAACTCGAAGAAAAGATCTTCGAGATCGTCAACCAGTTCGACCGCGGTACGTCTTTGATCGATTCGCTCGAAGAGCGAATACAGGTCGCTGAACTCAATCTTATCGCAGGCAAACGCGCCAAAGCGTCGACCGCCTATGTTTCTGCGCTTGCTTATCTCCAGGCGGGCAGGACGCTGTTGCCGGAAGATAGTTGGGAAGGTCACTATCAGTTGAATTTTGCGCTCGAATACCACTTGGCGGAGTGCGAATTCCTCACGGGTAATCTCTCCACATCGGAAGAACGACTTTCGGCGCTTTTGCATCGCGCGAATAACCTAATCGATCGTGCTGCCGTCACGTGGCAGCGTGTGACGCTTTATACTGCCTTGGGTCAAATGGACCGCGCTATCGAGGTTGGTCTAGAGTACCTCAAAGAGGTTGGCGTCGAGTGGACGCCGCACCCGAGTCGGGAGCAAGTCCTTCAAGAATACGAGCCGATCTTGCAAGAGATCAAAGGCGGTTCCATCGAGGAGCGGGCCAGTCTGCCGCCGCTAAAAGATCCCAACAGACTTGCGACATTCGACGTACTATCGGCCATCTTGCCACCGGCATTTTTCACCGATCCGAATTTGGTGTGTTTAATCCTCTGCCGCGCGACAAACCTCAGTCGCGATTACGGAAACAGTGGCGCATCTGCTCTGTGTTACGCTTACCTAGGCATGATGCTGGGGCCCTATTTCGGAAACTACCCGGCAATGTTCCGTTTCGCCAAGCTCGGCCTGGATTTGGTCGAGGAACTTGGAATGGATCGGTTCAAGGCCCGCGTTCACCTTGCCGTCGGCTCGCACGTCATCCCTTTTACCAAGCCCTTACGTACTGCTCGTCCAATGTTGCGGCAGGCGTTCAGTGAAGCAAATGAAGGCGGAGATCTTACCTATGCCGGCTTTAGCTCGTGTACCATCATTACGAATTTATTCGCCTGCGGTGATTCGCTCGGCGACGTGCGACGGGAAGCCGAGGAAAAACTTGATTTCGTGCGGAATGCAAAATTTGGACTTATCATTGATATCATCACGGCGCAGCTTAGGCTCGTTCGCGCTCTTCAAGGCCTGACCTCTGATCTTTCCTCTTTTGATGATCAAGAGTTCAAGGAGGAAGAATTTGAGCAACACCTGGAAGGCGATCCCGGTTTAGCAATCGCCACCTGCTGGTATTGGATCCGCAAGCTACAGGCGCGGTTCTATGCGAACGACTATGGATCTGCCCTCGCGATGATCTCGAAAGTTGAGCCCCTGCTGTGGACAACCGGAGGGTTCTTTGAACTTGCTGAGTATCATCTGTTTGCAGCGTTAACGCGGGCAGCAGCTTACGATGCGGCGTCAGCGGACGAGCAACGCCAACATCAGGAGGCGATTCTCGGTCACTACAAGGAGTTTCAGACCTGGATTGATAATTGCCGAGAAACGTTTGAGCACCGTGGTCACCTTATTGCCGGTGAAATCGCTCGGATTGAAAACCGAGATATCGACGCCATGCGTCTCTATGAGCAGGCTATCCAATCGGCGCGTAAGGATGGGTTGACGCACGTCGAAGCTTTGGCGTTCGAGGTCGCAGCGCGGTTTTATACAGCGCGAGGCTTCAAGACAGTCGCCGACGCTTATCTTGCGAATGCGCGGCGTTGTTATCTCCATTGGGGCGCAAAAGGCAAGGTGCGGCAAATGGAGCAAATCCACGCACACCTTCGCGAGCCGACGCTGTCAAGCGGCGTACCTCCAACAATGGGGGGTGGGTACGAGGGTCTCGATCTTGCGAACGTCGTTAAGACGTCGCTTGCAGTGTCCGGCGAAGTCAGCATTGAAAAGCTGATCGAAACTCTCATGGTCATCGTGCTTGAGCACGCTGGTGCGGAGCGAGGTCTCCTAATCTTGCCGCGGGGCAATGAGCTAAGGATTGAAGCGGAGGCGGTTACGACCCGGCGGGCTGTCGACGTTCGTCTCCGGCAAACAACTGTCGCGGCCTCAGATCTGCCTGAGTCGATACTCCGCTACGTTGTCAGGACAAGAGAAATCGTTCTTTTGGATGACGCGAAGACACCAAATCAGTTCTCCAATGATGAGTTCATCGCTATGAAGGCTAGTCGGTCCATTCTTTGCTTGCCGATAACAAGTAAAGCAAAACTCATCGGCGTTTTGTATCTGGAAAACAATCTTTCGTCACACGCATTCACTCCAGCTCGAATCGAAGTATTGAAGTTGTTGGCTTCCCAAGCTGCGATCTCACTTGAGAACGCAGCTCTCGAAGAGAAGGAGGCGTTGCTCAAAGAAGTTCACCATCGGGTCAAGAATAATCTTCAATTGATTAGCAGTTTGCTTAGTCTTCAGGCCGCTCGCGTTAGCGATCCCGCCGTTGCCGAGTTGTTCGCGGATAGCCGTAATCGTGTCCGTTCGATGGCGCTGGTTCATGAGAATTTGTACAGGGCGGGCAACTTCGCAAGAATTTCTATGCATCCCCACATTAATAACTTGTGTTCACATATAGCTGCCGCCCACGGGGCTCAAGGCCAGCGGATTCGGTTAGTAACCGAAATCGACGACATACAGTTAGACTTAGGGCGAGCAATCTCTTGCGGATTGATAGTCAACGAGCTGGTGTCAAATGCCTTTAAGCACGCATTTCCAAACGGCCGCGATGGACAGGTGAGGGTTGAGTTTAGACGTTTGGATTACAAGAAGTGCACTCTCGCCGTGACGGACGACGGCGTTGGGTTTGCTCCCAAAATGGAAGGTCTTCCCGTTGACACTTTGGGCCTACAACTCGTCAATGATTTGTCCCAACAACTTCACGCCACGATTGCTGTGAGCCATGGCGGCGGAACGAATGTTACTATCAACTTTGCTAGCGATACTGAAATAACATGATTTCACCGGCCACAATACTCGTTGTTGAGGATGATCGTGTCGTTGCAAGGGACATCCAGCAGCAATTGACCAGAATTGGGCACACTGTTGTTGGCGTGACAGCCCACGGCGAGGCCTCGGTTCAGCTTGCACAAGAGCAGAGCCCGGAAATTGTGTTGATGGATATCCGACTAGAAGGCCCGATTGACGGTATAGCCGCTGCCGAACAGATACGCGAGCGATGCAAGATTCCAGTCATCTTCTTGACGGCGTACTCGGATGACGAGACTGTTAGACGGGCTACACGGGCGGAACCGTTTGGCTACCTTCTCAAACCGTTCGACGAATCCGAATTGAGAACGGCCATTGATATGGCTCTTTATAAGCATTCGGCTGAACGCAAGCTCCGAGAAAGCGAGCGGCTCTATGCGACCACGCTATCCAGCATTGGCGATGCCGTTATTTCAACAGACTCTCAAGCTCGCGTCACTTTCATGAACCCTACAGCAGAAATGTTAACGGCTTGGCCGATGAAAGACGCGGTAGGGCGGCCCCTGGCCGAGGTTTTTCGCATTATCAATGAGGAAACACGAAAGCCCGTTGAGGATCCCGCGGCAAAAGTTCTTCGTCTCGATGTTGTGGTGGGCTTGGCCAACCACACAGCTCTGATTACCAGGGACGGCCGCGAGTTGCCGATCGATGATTGTGGAGCCCCTATTATCGATGATAGTGGCAAAACGACAGGCGCCGTCTTGGTATTTCGCGACATGACGCAGCGGCGGCAGGCAGACGAGGCGTTGCGCAAATCGCAAGAAGAACTTGCACGCGCTGTACGACTGACGACGATGGGTGAGCTCACGGTGTCGATTGCCCACGAAGTTAACCAACCGCTTATGGCAATTATGACCAACGCCAGTGCCTGCTTGCAATGGCTAACGATCGCACCGCCAGATCTCACCGAAGCCACGGATGCTGCCAAGCGTATCGTCCGGGACAGTCAAAGAGCTGGTGATTTCATCAAGAGCATTCGCGCTCTGGCAAGGAAGTCCTCACCCGAAAACATATCGCTCGACATCAATGTGACAATTCAGGAGGCTCTGATCTTTATCCGGAGCGAGTTACGTCGGCACGCGATCACTATTGAGCACCACCTATCGTCCAATCTTCCGCACGTGGTGGGCGATCAGGTACAATTGCAACAGGTCGTCCTTAATCTCATGATCAATAGTATCGAGGCGATGTCCGCCGGTAAAAACCAGCCAAGAATGCTGCAGCTTAGCTCTGAGATGGATGGAATCGGCGACGTGCTGATTTCGATCAGCGACACCGGAATTGGTCTTGACCCGACAAAGATCGATCAAATTTTTGAACCCTTTTTCTCAACCAAGCCAGACGGAATCGGAATGGGGCTATCGATTTGTCGGTCGATCATCGAAGCACATGGTGGTCGACTTTGGGCATCACCAAATCTCCCCAACGGTAGCACGTTTCGGTTCACCGTGCCGGCAGTGACCGACGGGACTTCAGGTGAAAGCTCCGCATAACGAGAGTAAGTCGATCGTCGTCGTCATCGATGATGATCAGTTTGTACGCGAGGCATTGGACAGTTTGCTCCGCTCTGTAGGATTGCGTGTGGAGCTCTTCGCTTCAGTGCAGGAGTACCTAAACAGCGCGCGCCAGGATGCTCCGGGATGCATCGTTCTTGACGTCAGGTTGCCCGGAAGAAGTGGGCTCGATTTTCAAAATGACTTGGTGAAGGCCGATCAGCGCATGCCCGTAATATTCATCAGCGGCCACGCTGATGTACCAATGTCGGTTCGGGCTATGAAGGCGGGCGCATTCGAGTTTTTGACCAAACCTGTCCGACAGCAGGACTTGTTGGACGCTGTCCAAAACGCCATCGAGCACGATCGGGCTCGCCGCGGCGAAGAGCATGCCTTGGCGCGTTTGCGTACAGATTTTGAGTCGCTGACGCCGCGCGAACGTCAAGTGATGGAACGTGTCGTCGCGGGCTTGCTCAATAAGCAAATAGCCTTGGAAGTCGGGATCGCGGAAGCAACGGTGAAGCATCATCGTGCCCAGTTGATGCGAAAAATGCGGGTGGAATCGCTAGCTGAGCTGGTTACTATCGCTGAACGGTTAGGCTTATTGCGCACAAGGTCGTAACCGCCTTCGACCAAAGTCCGCAAGAGTAGGTCCTTCGGCCGATCGAAAGTCGACTTCGGCGCGCTAGACCGATTGTGCAACTTGGTGTTACTTTTGGGTTGAATCTGGAATGGCTACCGTGGCTCAGGTCCCGCTCGTACAATGGGCTCAGGGAGGCCGGTGGAAAGTTATTAACGAACAGCCCCGCTGGATACCGGTGGAACTGTCTACGAAACGCTAAAACGGCTGCCCTCGAAGCGACTCATTGCTGATTTACCAAATTTCATAGCGTTTAACTTTGCTCGTGAACCTATTCCTGTATTGTCGAGGCGATGAATGTGAAATAAGACGACCGGACCTTAGGAGGGAAGGCAGCGCTACGGCAAGAACGGCTTGCCAATGCTGCAGTGGTAGGCATCCGTCGGTGTCGGCGCAGCAGGTCTTCGATAGTGCGCGCGAAATAACCAAAGCTTTAGTGAGAGAAAATGAGAGTAAGTAGACCGGTGCTCGCGACTTCGGTGAGAAAGGAGGTTTATTTCAGTTGGGCCGGCCGAATAAGACTACTTATGATTATTCGGAGAAAGGTACGTTACGGTCTTAAGCGGGATTCACGACTTGTACTTCGGAAAGGAGAAAAATGAGTGTACGAAATATCATCGATAGACTTTACCCACTCAACGGCGGATTGGCGGTGGCCCCAGATCGGTCTGTTTACACACCAGGAAGATGGAATGGAGAGCAGATTACGTTCAGCTGCAATTGTTACCTGATG
>JAFAJU010000469.1 GCA_019236035.1 Verrucomicrobiota bacterium
CCTTTTTGGCATCGGTCTCGATGCGTATTGGCCCCAATTCCCAGGTCTTAAGGATCGACTCGAACGTCAGATACAAACTGTATATGAACGACTGAACCGCCCGGGGATCGACGTGGTTAGCCTTGGTTTAGTTGACACCCCAGCGAAGGCGCTTGAAGCGGGGCATCGACTACGGCGGGAGGACGTTGATCTGGTCATGTTGTACGTCACCACGTACGCCTTATCCTCAACGGTCCTGCCCGTGGTTCAACGCGCGAGGGTTCCAGTGATAGTGCTGAATCTCGCCCCAGCTCCAGCAATCGATTATGCGAGCTTCAATCGTCTGACCGACCGGAGAGCAATGACCGGCGAATGGCTGGCTTTTTGTTCAGCGTGTCCGGTCCCGGAGATTGCCAACGTCTTCAAGCGAGCTGGAATTAGCTTTCACCAAGTCACCGGGGTCGTCGACGATGACCCGCAATGTTGGAACGAAATCGATGCTTGGATCGATGCAGCTTGTGTCCTTGCTACCTTGTTTCACAACCGGCTCGGGCTGATGGGACATTATTACGGTGGGATGCTCGACATTTATTCAGATGTTACACAGCTTTGTGCCACGTTTGGCGGGCATGCGGAGATTGTAGAAGTCGATGAGCTGGCCCAGCTACGACGTGAAGCAACCGGCAACCAGATTGGAAAACGGCTGGCAGAGTTTTGCGAAAAATTCGAGATTGAACCTGACTGTGATCCTGCTGAACTCGAGCGGGCCGCCAAGACTTCGCTCGCCCTGGATCGCTTGGTCGACGACCATAAACTCGGTTCCCTAGCCTACTTCTACTCAGGAACCGGAAATCAGGAGAACGAGGATGCGATGACCTCGATTATCCTTGGAAACTCACTCCTGACGGCACGCGGAATCCCGGTAGCTGGTGAATATGAAATCAAAAACGCTTATGCGATGAAAATCCTAGATTGCTTCGGTGCCGGAGGAACGTTTACCGAGTACTACGCCATGGATTTCGCGGCGGATGTGATTTTGATGGGACACGACGGACCGGGTCATATCGCAATTGCCGAGGGCAAAACCAAGGTTCGTCCGTTACAGGTCTATCACGGTAAGGTCGGCAAGGGTTTATCGGTTGAAATGTCGGTCAGACATGGTCCCGTAACGCTCTTATCGGTCGTGGAAAACACCGGCGGCAAATTCAAATTCCTGGTTGCCCAAGCCGAGTCCGTCGCTGGGCCAATCCTCCAGATCGGTAACACCAATAGCAGGTACAGCTTTCCAATCGGTGCTCGCCGGTTTATCAACGAATGGAGCGCTCATGGTCCCGCTCATCATTGCGCAGTTGGCGTTGGCCATATCGCCCCAAAGATTGAGAAGCTGGGCAAGCTGTTAGGAATCGAAACGGCAAGAATCTGCTAGTGTCCTGTGCCCGAAACAACATGTCTTTCGTTGCGATCAAAATGGGCCGTCGGCCCGGTAGGGATGCGCTCCTGCGCGGCCGGGCGTGCGCGTTTCGCGTCCTGTGGACAGGCTACCACGGACGCGCGGGAGCGCGTCCCTACCACGCAACGCAGTGCCTATGGATGAAATCCAAAGAGTTCCCATTCTCGCGGTGCAGAACTTGAGCCGCAGATTCCCTGGCGTGCTCGCCTTGGACAATGTCAGTTTCGACATTTTGGCCGGGGAAGTGCATGCGCTAGTTGGCGAGAACGGGGCAGGTAAGTCGACCTTGATTGGAATTCTAGCCGGGGTTTATCAGCCGAGCGCGGGTCAGGTTTTGCTGGATCAAAAGCCGGCGCTCTTTCCAGACCCGCTTAGTTCGCAGCGTGCCGGGATCAGCGTGATCTTCCAGGAATTCAGTCTACTCCCACACCTAAGCGTAGCTGAAAACGTTTTCATCAGTCGCGAGCCGAGACGTGGATTGACAGTCGATTGGGCTACAATGAACCGGCAAACTCAGGAGATTCTCCGGACACTAAACGTCGAGATTGATCCGGCGACTCTGGTCAGCGAACTCGCAGTAGGCCAACAACAGTTGGTGGAGATCGCCCGGGCGCTTTCGGCGAAGACTCGCATAATCGTTATGGACGAGCCGACCGCTGCGCTGAATGAGCGCGAGGCGGTACGGTTGCTTGAGATTGTCCGATCGTTAGCTGCGGGCGGGGTGTCAGTCCTTTACGTCTCGCATCGTCTAGAGGAGGTTTTTTCGATCGCCGATCGAATTACCGTTTTACGCGACGGACGGCACATTGTCACCGAAGGCCGCTCCGCCATCACCGAGCAACGGGTGGTGTCGGCCATGGTTGGACGCGAATTGGTCCATAGCACTCGGCCAAGCCGGACCGCTGGGGCCATAGTGCTGGAGACTAAAGACGTTACCGTCGATGGCGGCCTTGTCAGAAATGTCTCTTTTTCACTGCGCCGGGGCGAGGTTTTGGGGCTGGCGGGCTTGATGGGAAGTGGGTGCTCAGAGCTGATGGAAGGTCTGTACGGTTTGCGCGAAATCACCGCAGGCTCGTTCCTAATCGAAGATCGTCCAGTCCGAATCGCTAACCCTCGGTCTGCCATCCTCACGGGGGTGGGCCTTGTCCCCGAGGACCGCAAACGCCAGAGCGTATTCCCCGACCTCAGCGTGGCGCATAATCTTACTATCGGCAATCTTCCGCGCTGGTTCCGGGCATTTCCGGGTCTTCTCGACCTCGCTGGCGAACGCCGAAAAACTCTTGATTACAAGCGCCAACTTAATATTCGCTTTACCCGTCCGGAACAGCGCATTAGTGGGCTCAGTGGCGGCAACCAGCAGAAGGTGATTCTGGCACGAGCTTTGGCCGGGAATTGCCGGCTGCTGCTGCTGGCCGAACCCACGCGAGGTATTGACGTCGGAGCCAAGGCCGAAATCTATGCTCTGATCGATCGCCTTGTGCAAAAGGGAATCGCCGTCATCCTCCAAACCTCAGAACTGCCCGAGCTCATTCGGCTCGCTGACCGCTGCATCGTGTTCGTGGCCGGCGAACCTCGCGGCGAACTCTGTGGAGCCGAGATAACGCAAGAAGCCGTGATGTCGTTGGCCACAGGGTTGTCGCATCGCGTAACCGTCGACTCCGCAAGCCTAAGAAGCATCCAATGAATGCCAGAAAGCCTCGCAGGCACCGCGTAGCGTCGTCCCAGGTGGGATTGATGTTGCTGATGGTCGCTGGGGTATTTGCGGTTTTGTCGCCCCGGTTTCTTACTCCCGGAAATCTATTGAACGTTTGCACTAGCGCGAGCGTCGTAGCCATCGTCGGATTGGGCATGACTCTTGCCATCGCAAGCGGCAACTTCGATCTTTCGGTCGGATCGACGGCCGCGTTCGCCGGCTGTGTGACCGTGAGTCTGGTCCAGCAAATCGGCGTGGCTTTGGCAATCCTGGCGGGTCTGGCCACCGGCGCTGCCGTTGGGCTGATCAATGGCCTGATCGTAACCGAGTTGGGTGTACCCGCATTCATTGCCACGCTGGGGATGCTAACGATCGTGCGCGGTGCCGCCCTTATCTATACCGGCGGCCGGGATATCTATTTGTACGGTCAGACTCAATACAAAATTTTGTCGAGTGGACTCACACCGGTTCTGTTGGCGCTGGCCCTGGCATTTGTCCTTTGGTTTGTTCTTCAACATACTCGTTTTGGCCGGCATATCCTCGCCACGGGCAGCAACGCGATGTCGGCCCGCCGAGTCGGAGTTCGCACCTCGCTCGTACTGCTGGGCGTATTCTCGATCGTCGGTGCTACGGCCGCCTTATCAGGCCTGATTCTGAGCGCTCAGGTCTTGACCGGAAACGGTCGTCTCGCAACCGGGCTGGAACTCTCCGCGATTGCGGTGGTTGTCCTGGGTGGAACACCGCTGACGGGCGGCCAGGCCTCAATCGCGGGCACCCTGCAAGGCAGCGTCTTGGTGGCCGTGATAAACAACGGACTGAATCTCCTGAACGTCTCGATATTCTATCAAAACGTGACTCTTGGACTGCTTCTGCTCGGCACTATCGCTCTGGAAGCCCTGCGGACCGATCGTCGGAGAACCAAGCAGCTCACTACCCGTTAACCACTGACAACCTTGAGAATCCTGCAGACACACAAGTCCAGAATTCCTGACGCGCCTGCGACGGGTAGCTCAATCAACCAGGTCGATTGGGATCTTCTCTGGGAGCGATTCGGGACTGCCGTCGTAACCATTACCATCTGGCTGATTGCGGGTCTCAGTACGCCTCGTTTTGCTAACGTGGATAACTTCGTCAGTGTTCTGCGCCAAAGTGCGTTTGTTGGTGTCTCAGCGGTCGGCATGACGTTCGCGATCATCGCCGGGACGTTTGACTTATCGGTAGGTTCGACCCAAGCGCTTTGCGCTTGGGGAGCCGTATCCGTTGCGAAGGTTGCTGGGGTATTTCCGGCGTTTGTGACGGCGGTAGCCCTCGGCGGCGTGATCGGCTTATGCAACGGCTCTCTGGTGGCCCTCGTTCGGATCCCAGCGTTCATCGCGACTCTCGGGACAATGTTTTTGGTTAATGGGTTAACGTACATTCTTACGAACGGCCAAACCGCTCGCTTCAGCGGAAAACCCTTTGTCTGGTGGGGCAACGCCCAGGTCATGAGCCTACCGGTACCCTTTGTAGTGTTCCTCGGCTGCGCTCTGCTGGGTGCGGCGATCCTTCATCGCACGTCGTTCGGCCGGTTCATATACGCGATTGGATGCAGCCGTGAAGCGGCAAATGTGGCCGGCGTTCCGGTCGCAAAGACCACAATCTTAGTATTCATCGTTGTGGGTCTTTTCACCGGGCTCGGAGCAGCGCTACTCGGAGCGCGGCTGTACTCGGCTGGGCCCGGGCTCGAGCCCGGCTTCGAGCTGAACGTCATTGCGACCGTTGTCCTGGGTGGCACCCGCCTCGCCGGCGGCCGCGGCAGTATGCTTGGCACCGTTGCCGCTGCAATCCTTTTTGCGACATTAGCCAATGTGCTAAATCTCAGCCACGTGGACGCGTTCGTTCAGCGGGTCGTCGTTGGCTTCGTCCTGCTCTTAGCTCTTTCGGTTGAAGGTGTCCGTCAACGCCTTGCTGAATATTGGAGCAAGCGAGCTGCGCGGATCCCGCAATCCTCTCAACCTCTATGAGGAGACCAGCTCTGAATTTTTGAAAACTAACGCAGCGAGCCTGCTCGCGGTTTTTAATCAGTCGCCCCGATAACCCCAAAACCTAACCCCCAAAAATGAAACACGTGCTTAGAACATCAAAACTACTGTTGTCGGTCACTGCCTTGACCGTTGTCACGGTGATCTCCCTAACCCAGAGCTCGGTTGCCGAGGGCTCCGCCAAGAAGAAAATCGGATTCTCCGTTTACGACATGCAATACGGTTTCTTCCAGGAAATGGAAAAAGGTACCCGAGAGGCTTCCCAGGCTGCTGGCTACGACTATGTGCTTGTCGATCAGAAGAGCAGCGAGTCGACAATGGTGTCCGCCACTCAGGACCTGATTAACCAAGGGATCAGCGCACTCATTATCTCGCCGTTTAAGCCTGACGCGTTAGGCCCAATTGTTGACGCAGCCAAGGAAAAGAAGATTCCCGTGGTCATCGACGACATTGGTGGTGGCGGCACGGATTACGACGTAATCGTGATCTCTGATAACGAGAAAGGCGGCGTCCTCGCTGCGGACTACATCGATTCTGTTTTGCGGTCGCGCCCGAACAACAGCAAGAAAGTGGCGTCGATCACCTGCGAACCAAGCGCCGTCTACGCCGCCCGCCGCAATGCGGGATTCGAGACACGAATTAAGGAGCTGGGGTACCAAGTGGTCACAACCCTCTCCGGCAACAGCCGGCAGGAAGAGGGCTACCGCGTAACCAAAGATATCCTGTCCGCTCATCCCGACGTTGCGGCAATCTTCTCCGGTAACGATCCGATGGCCGTTGGGGCTGCCCAAGCAGTTGCGGACTCTGGCAAAAGCGGAGTAAAAGATGTGTTGATCGTCGGGTTCAACGCCGATGAAATCGCCCTACAGGCGATCAAAGCCGGTCAGATGGGCGCCACCGTCCAACAGGTGCCCCGCGAAATGGGCAAAATGACAGTCGACCTGGCCACTAAGTTGATGAAGGGAGAAAAACCTGACTACAGCAACGCAGCCAACCGGGAAGTCTATGTCCCGGTCAACCTCATCACCGCTAAGGAAGCCGACGCTCTGCTCAAGAAATAGCTGGCGACTTACTCCTCAGCTCACCGCTTTCCTCACGAGCGCGGCGATCATTGTCTCCTCGGCGGCGGTCAGCTCCTTTAGTGCGAAGGCGACTGGCCACACGTGGCCTTCGTCGAGGTTCGCCTTGTCGCTGAAGCCGAGCGTCGCGTACCTCGACTTGAACTTCTGCGCGCTTTGGAAGAAGCAAACAACATTGCCGTACTTGGCATAAGCGGGCATCCCGTACCAGGTTTTCGGCGAGAGGGCTGGCGCGTTGGCTTTCATGATCGCATGGAGCCGCTCGCCCATGGCGCGATCCGGCTCCGGCAGCGCGGCGATCTTCGCGAGCACGGCGCTTTCCCCATCCGCCTTGTCCGTGCGCCGGGCGTCCGCATTCCGCTCTTGGAGATACTCCCTCATCGCGGCTCGTTCCTCGTCCGTGAATCCTTTGGACTTCTTTCCGGTCGCGGTGGCGCTCTTTTGGGACTTCTGCGTACTATTCTTTGCAGGTTTCATAGTGTTTTCATTTCCAGGGATGTCGTGTGAAGACGTACAAGTCGCAAAAGCCGGAAATTGAGTACTATTTGTAGGGGATTCTGAACCGCGGTGTTGTCGACGTTCACTGTGTCTGGCTCACAGTGACAGCAACGCACAACCATTCACCATTGAGTTTGGCCCAGATATCGACGGCTCGCCCGTCGAATTCAAAGGCCTCCCCTTCGTCGGTGCCGTGCACCACGAACTTGACCATAACGATCGCAGTATCGCCATAAACCTGCGTTTGCTTTTCAGTCTCCGTCATCTCCGAAATCCGAGAGGTGTCGGCTTTTAGCGCCTCCAAAAACTCGACCTTATTCCGCACCGGCCCAAATGGGCTCGTGTTTACATAGGTATCAGCGAGTACGGATGCCAATTCCTCGAAATTCCGACGTAAGAGACCGTCTAAATATTGACTTTCACGCTGCGCGATTGCATCGAGCACGCTCGCATCTGGTTCAGCCTGGTCGGTTTCCTGCCCAAAAACCAAGATGTTTGAGCCGAGCAGAAGGGTAAACAGTAAAGAGCTGAGGATTTTCACGAGAATCGTTCTCTCGCCGCGCTTGCCGGAATTTCTGCCGTGGACGAGCGTTTCGCAACCACTTGAGCACCAATCGATCGAAGAGGGCCTTTGCACCCCTGGAGCAGGGGCGCATTAATCCCAATTTGAAAGGTCCTGCACCGGAGGCTAGGATTAAACCGTGCTCACGCAAAAAGAGCTGAGATTGCCGGCGATCCCTGCAGATTTGGAACCTAGCCTGGGCATTCGGATTCTCGCTAGGCAAGCCAGAGCCTGGCAGGGCATCACTGTAGAATGGCAAAAGTTTAGTCCCTTCGAACTGGAACCGCGAAGCTATCCCGAGCATCGGCTTTCCTTGATCCTCAACCGTTGCCCTCGCCTCGTTCGCAAGGAGGACGGCGTCGTCCGTGAGCTCTCCGTCGAAAACGGAGATCTGTTCATCGCGCCGGCGGGTCAGCCAATCGGATATTGCTGGAACACGCAAGTAGAGCTGGTCAGCCTGTTACTTGAGCCGTCGTTTCTCGACGGGATTGCTGCTCGCACAATGGATCTCAAAGGCAACCAGGTGGAACTAATCGGCCGAGTCAAAATGCGCGATCCATTGATCTCGGCCATTGTACAAACGCTGCGCAAGGAACTTGAGTACGAGAGCGCTGGCAGCCGTTTGCTGGTCGATTCACTCACTCAGGCGCTCGGAGTGCATCTGTTGCGAGCTCACGCCGCGTTTCCAATCAGAGCGTTCGAAATCAAAGGGGGCTTGCCGCGCTGGAGACTGCAACGCGTCCTGGAATTCATCGAAGAGCATTTGAACGAAGACGTCTCGCTTAGCGAGCTCTCAGAGGCGGCCGGGAACTTGAGTCGCTACCACTTCGCGCGACTCTTCAAACAATCCACCGGCTATTCTCCGTACCAATATTTTACCCGGCAGCGGATCCGACGAGCCGAGACCATGCTCCGTAACAAGAAGTTACTGAGCCTCGGGGAAATAGCGTTTGAGTGCGGCTTTCGCGATCAGAGTACTTTCTCGAGAGTTTTTCGCCAGGTCATCGGTTCTTCACCCAAGGCTTATCGCGATAGGTAAGCTGAAAGTCTCACGGCGGGTAAATCGCCGCAACAATCGCCTAACAATAGCAAGGATTGGAAAGACCAGTCCCGCAAAGCGAGGTAGAAAGCTGGCATGTCTACCGAAACTTTGAAACAAAGCTTAAACTCGACTGAAAAACACCCCTTGCATGCTGAGACTGAGGTCGCCTACAACACGGGTGACCTCGACCGATGGACATCTCTCTACGAAGAGGATGCTCTCCTTTGTGCAACATCCGGAGACGGCTTTGTGGTTGGCCGGCAGCAAATCCGGAAAACCTTGGAGCGCTTCTTAGCGCTGCGAGGTTCTTTGACAGCGAAGACGGTTTATTCCGTAGAGAATGATGACCTGGTGCTTCTGCGCAGAATATTCACCCTTTGTTACACCGACGAAGATGCAAAACCGCAGCAGATGATTGCGCATTCCGTGGAAGTAGCGAAACGGGGCAGCGACGGGCTTTTGCGATTTATTATTGATCACCCAGTCGGTGCCACCGGCGCCGGAATACCCTCGGCTGATTCGACATCGCCGTCATACAAAGGGATGCCGCGGATAGAGGCGATTTCGATGGTGGTTCCGTGCGGTGCCAGTTGAGACGCCGCGCGAAGCAGCATGGAATTGAAAGACGCGCGCCGAAGACTGCCGCTTATTCCTATGATCCTGCCCATGAAAGTTTCAGTGTGCCATTCTTTCGAGTCGGTATAAAGGCGGATTTGATACGGCCGAAGCGTCGAGCGCAGCGCCTCCCGATCGTCGGGCTCGAGCATTTGCTCGCCTGGAGCTATCCGGAGCAGGAGATGGCCAAACCCTACAATTGCTTCGTCATGAAGTAGTGCTGATATCCGGCAGGATGATTCTCGAGCACGCCAAAGATCCGATATCCAAGTTTTTCGTAGAAGGGTCGCGCTTGAAAACTGAAGGTGTCCAGGAATGCATCGGTGCAGCCACGCTCCAGTGCGTAAAGCTCTGCACGCTTAATGAGTTCCTTGCCAAAGCCACGCCCTCGCGCAGGTGCGGCCACGGCAAGCGTTTGGACGTGTAGCCAAGCTGCCCAGATGTTTCCGAGCAAACCGCCCAACACCTCTCCGCTTTCCTCTCTCAGGAAGAAAGCGACCGGATACCATTCAGCCTGCCCAGTGCTCGCAACGTTATAATTGTCGACCATCGTCTGCACAATGTTGCGTAGATCGGCGCTCGCGTACGGATCAAATA